>CAYOUM010000001.1:0-19461 GCA_964407185.1 uncultured Methanomassiliicoccales archaeon
ATGGGCGACGATTGTGCGCGAAGGCACCGCGGCGGACGTCGTGATCACGGATGCCGGGAAGGCCGCCCTCGAAGCCAAAGGGCCGGACGAGCTCATCATCGCGCGGCTCGCAAAAGGGGAGCTTCCGGAAGAGGAAATCGATCCGGCGGTGCTCAAAAGCCTTCGGGGGCGACGAGAGATCATTGAAGAGCGGGAGAACGTGCGCCGAGAGATCCGCCTTACGGATGGGGGACGAAAAGTCCTCGCCGCCGGACTCGAGATGAAGGAGGAAGTCGCGCAGCTCACTCCGGAGCAGCTCCGCACGGGGCGGTGGCGGGAGGTTGAGATCCGACCTTACGACGTCCGCACGTTCGCGCCAAGCCGTCACCCGGGGAAGAAGCACATCCTGTCACAGTACATCGAGAAAATCCGTCAGATCTTCCTCGCGATGGGGTTCACGGAGATTCATGGAGATTTCGTCCAGCCCGCATTCTGGGTCTTCGACGCCCTTTTCCAACCGCAGGACCACCCCGCGCGAGACCAGCTCGACACGATGTACGTCGACGTGACGCCGCGCACCGGACTCCCGCCAGGGGACGTCGTCCAAAGGGTTGCGGAGACCCACGAGACCGGTGGGCGGACGGGAAGCGAGGGGTGGCGGTACAAGTGGTCTCGGGCGGAGGCGGAGAGAGCGGTCCTGCGCCCGCACACGACCCCCCTCACCGTGAAGCATCTCGCGGAGCACCCGGACCCGCCCCAGAAGGCATTCGTTATCGGGCGGAACTTCCGACGAGACCCGGTCGACTGGAAGCGACTCCCCGAGTTCCAGCAGATTGAGGGCGTCGTGATGGAGGAAGGCGCTTCGCTCGCGATGCTCATCGGGACAATCGCGGAGTTCTACCGCAAGATGGGCTTCGCCCGGGTCAAGTTCCGGCCCGGATACTTCCCGTACACGGAGCCGAGCATGGAGTCCGAGGGAATGCTCCCGGACGGCAGGTGGATCGAACTTGGGGGGAGCGGAATCTTCCGCGTCGAGGTCACGGAGCCCCTCGGCATCAAGGCGCCCGTCCTCGCGTGGGGCCTGGGACTCGAGCGCCTCGTCATGGCCATGGAGGGTCTCGTGGACATCCGCCAATTGTATTGGACCGACATCGACTGGCTCCGGAACCGAAGCGTCGTGCAGTAGCCTTGCTTCGGATAACGAGGGCGACAACCTTTATGGCGGGACCTCGGCATTGCGCGCCCCGGGACCGGCCATGGCGGGCGCAGAGGACGAGATTGCCGCAGGTGAACAGGCCCTGAGCAGTCTCGACTACGGGGCCGCGTACAAGCATTTCGAGAAGGCGGCGAAGGCGGACCCCTCGAATGCGCTCGCCTGGTTCGGAAAGGCGGAGTCCGCGCTCGGTCTTGCGGATATGGAACAGAGCGATGTCCTCGCGATGTACAAGAAGGCCGTCGAGCTGCGACCCGACGACCCCCAGTTTCTCGAGGCCCTCGCGAGCTTTTGCATGGACATGGGGCGATTCAACGACGCGGAGCAGTATTACAACAAGGCCGCGGAGATTGACACGGACAACGCCGGGCTCTATTGGTCCGAGTTCGGGATCAACTACCGTGCGAAGGCGCCTGTCGTGATGGAGAAGTTCCTCGACGACAAGACGCGGGACATGATTTCCCAGAAAGCATTATCCTACGTTCTCAAGGCGTTGAACCTTTCGAAGGAGGAAGCGCACCGCCTTCTCCAGTAGCCCGGTGCGTGGAGCGCCCGCTCACGCGCGCAGTTCGCCGAGAGTCGTCGTCCGCTCCGCAAACGCGTTGTGCTTGTGAATCGACTCCTCGCTCTCGCTCTTCACGCTGACGATCGCCGTGTCCGGGAGCTTCGCATACCGCTTCAGGACCTGCGCGAGCACTTCGCGTACGACATCCTCCACGAATCGCGGTTTCCGGTGTGCGGCCTCCACGAGGCGGGCCTCCTCGGGCCTCTTGAGGAGCTCGTACGTGGGCGAACTCATCGAATTCTCGGCGATCTCGACGAGGTCATCCGCTTCAATGTCGAAGCCCTCGGGCTCGTCAACCATCACCGTCGTCCGATTCCTTTGATTGTGCGTGATGACCGGCAGCTCCTTCGATAAGCGTCGCGCGGCAGGTACACGTTCTTCGAGTTCCGAGCGAATCGTCTCCATGGCGCACGGGCACGCCGTCATTCCGACGACTTCGACCCCCACCGCCTTGTGGGTCCTCGTCGGGGGACCACGTCTGGCCGTGGCCTTCGCGACGAGCCCATATGGTTCTAGGCTCGTGCGGCCCCAAGGTGAAGAGCGCTCGAGGAAGTAGTCCGCGTGAGCCCACACCTCCGAGGTCGAGGCGGTTTCGTGCCGGCCGAGGAGTGCCACCGCAATCGTTTGGCACAGATCCTCGAGGCTCGGCACAGGGCGCCGCACCGAGTCGTCCACAATTTCGCCGATCACCTCGAGGTGTCGAGACAAGTGGGACCCTCGCTGGCGCGCGGGTACATCGACGAACACGTCGAAGGTCGTGGGCAACGTTACCGTCCGTGCGGGCCGTCGGACCTGCACAGGCTTCATTACGCCCCGTACGCCGACCTTCGCGAGCCTGAAGGAATTCGTGGGTCGTTCGGACTGGACGTCTCTCGCCATGGGAGGAACTCCTCGTCGATACCTGGCGGTTTGGGATAGAGGTTCGGCCGGATTGTCGACCGCGATGAAGATGCCATGGGCACGATTCACTGTTCGCCAACGGGTGTGACGAGGATCTCTCGGTGGCGGGCTTTGTTGTCGAGCTCCAGGAACCAGAGCTGCTGCCACGTCCCGAGCTGAGGCCGTCCGTTCAAGAACGGGAACGTGAAGCTTTGACCCAGGAGGCTCGCCCGCACATGGCTGTGGCCATTCCCGTCGTGCCACTTCTCCTCGTGGCGGTACGGATGCTTCCGCGGAGCGATCCGTTCCAGGACGTCCGCCAAGTCGACGTCGACATTCGCTCCGGTTTCGTTCGCGACAATCGCGCTGGTGCTGCTTGACGAAAACACACACGCGATTCCCGCCTGCAATCCGGAACGACGGATCACGGACCCGACCTCATTCGAGATGTCGATCGCCTGCACCTCGCCCTTCGTCTTCAGCGCCATTGACTCGGAATAAACCGCCATGAAGTCCCCCGAAGCGTCCAAGGCGGACGCTCGTTTAATCGCTTCGGAAAAGGGGGAGCTTGCCGCGATCGCTCGCGGCAAGCATGGAGGAGCTCAGCGGAAGCCGATGAATCCTCGATCGTCAAAGACGACCGGCTGCGTCTCCCACGTCGCCTGAACCGTAGCGGGAGGCGCCGCGACCTGAACCGCGACAGGACCGGACGGCTCTCCTTCGAGCTCACGAGCAACGTTCTCGACCTCTTCCGTTACGGTCGTCAGGAACGAGCGCGCGAGGTGTTCGAGGACGCCCTCGATCACGGCCTGCACCATCTTGTTGATGAGACCGAAGCCCTCGCGGAGCGTGAGGTCGGGGAACTGCGTGAGACAGTTATTGTCGACGATCAGGACCGTATCGGACGACGCCTTCAGCCGCTCGAGTCCGACATGAGCGCGCGCGTCGCGGTTCTCCGCCGAAAACGGCAAGACAGCAATCGAGACGGTCACCGCGCCTTGGCCTTTTGCGCACGCCGCAACTATCGGAGCGGCCCCTGTGCCCGTCGCCCCGCCAAGACCTGCGACAACGAACACGATGTCCGTCGACAGACTTTCTCGAAGGGACTCGGAAGCCGCCTCGGCGGCCTCCCCGGCGGCCTCGACTGGATCGTCCCCTGCATCGCCACGCAGGAGGATTTTCACGTCGGCCGCCGTCTTCGTGAGCCCGCCAGGGTCCGTGTTCACGGCAACGGTTTCGACGCCGTTCAGATCGCTGTCGCACAAGGCCCCAACGACGTTTCCGCCGGCGCCGCCCACACCCACGACTGTAATCCGCGGGTCGACGCCGTCCTCGAAGAGGGCGCTGATGACGTCACTCACGTTGTCCTTCGATATCATTCTCGGTGGCCTCCGCGACCTCGATCCCCGCGGCGGGCAGATCGAGGGGGGCCAGAGGGGACGAACTTCGCGAAGGTGTGCATCCCATCCCTTCTGGCAGGCATTTCTCACGCATCCCAATTTCGTGAAGCACTGTGTTCGTCCGCTGCCCTCTGGCCCTTACGCCAGCCCACGCTCAGGGCGGAATCACCCCGTCCTTTTCGCCCGTCGAGACGGGCATGACCTTCCCAGTGGTCTTGTCCATCTCCTGACGGTGCTCTGCGATTTCCTTCACCCGCTCCTTCTCGAACCACTCCTCGACCGCGCGCACGACCGCGTGCTCCCGGCTGAGGAAGTAGCCGTCCGCGACGAGGTGGTCGATCAGCTCGAGGTACCGCCTCGGGACCCGTAGCTGGACGGTGTTCCCGCCCTGCGTGACGGATTCGATGAACGACTGGACCGCATCCCGGCACAGCTGCGAACGGTTCCTATACTCCGGATTTGCCTCCAGGAACGCATCGATCAGCTCGAGGTTTTCCCGCTCGAGCCGAAGCGTGATGCGCTCGTTTTCGTCCATCGCGTGCACACCTCACCGCGCGGAGCGGTATGACGCGAGTCACACCGTTTCCAAGCGTGTGTTGACGTTTTGCGCCGGTATGCCTAGGGTTTTTATTTAAGTGTTTTGTCAATTATATGACGACGTATGACGCGGTCGGCCCGGCAGCTCGCGGGGCGGGCTCGTCGCACGCACGGATTTTTATTCGGTCTGTCGGATGCAACTTCCATCGGTGCCAGCCGGGAAAGGTTTAACAGCGGTCCCGGGATGGTCGCGGCGTGGCGAGGCGCTCGTACGACCCCAAGAAAATCGAGGCGAAGTGGCAGCGCGCGTGGGCCCGGGCGAAGCTGTTCGAAGCGCGCGCCACGCGAGGGCGGCCGAAATGGTTCGCGACCGTCCCCTATCCGTATGTTGATGGGTATCAGCACCTCGGCTTCGGCATCGCGTTCTTTCGTGCGGAGTTCCAATCGCGATATCGCCGGATGACGGGCCACAACGTCCTCCACCCGCAGGGCTTCCACTGCACGGGGCTCCCCGTCGTCGGCGCGGCGAAGCGGGTCGCCCAAGGGGATCCTGCGCAGATTGAAATCCTTCGGAAAATGGGCATCCCGGCGCGCGAGATCCCGAAGTTTGCGGACCCTCTTCACTGGATTGAAGTGTTTCCGCAGGCAACGACGTTGGATCTTCAACATCTCGGCGCCGCAGTCGACTGGCGCCGCTCCTTCATCACGACCGAGCTAAACCCGCCGTACGACGCGTTCGTGAGATGGCAGTTCCGTCGATTGCGGGACGCCGGTTACGTCCGCCTCGGCAAGCATCCCGTGATTTGGTGCCCGCGGGACCTGGCCCCGATCGGGGACCACGATCGCCTCGAGGGAGAAGGCGAGACGCCGACGGAATTCACGCTGCTGAAGTTCCCCCTGGGCGAGAGGTTCGTCGTCGCGGCGACGATCCGGCCCGAGACCGTGTTCGGCCAGACGAACGTGTGGGCCGATGCGCACGTGGACTATGTCGAGGCCCGTGTGGGCTCGGAGACGTGGGTCCTGAACGAGGCAGCTGTCGAGAAGCTCCGCGAGCAGGGCTACGACATCACCGTCAGCGGCGGGGTCCGGGGAGTGGACCTGATCGGCAAAGAGGTCATCGCGCCGGCGATCAACAAGGCGATCCCGATCCTGCCGAGCACGTTCATCGATCAAACTCGCGGGACCGGAATCGTGACGAGTGTGCCGTCCGACGCGCCGGATGACTACGTGGCCCTGCGGGACCTGCAGGCGGACACGGAAACGCTCGCCCGCTTTGGACTGGACCCCGATCGCGTGCGGGAAATCAAGCCCGTGCCGATCATTCGATCCGAGGGCTTCGGCCCCCTGCCGGGGGTCGAGATTGTTGAGAGACTCCGCATCCGCACCCAGGGGGACCGCGAAACGCTTGAGCGCGCGAAGGAGGAGGTGTACCGAGCCGGATACTACACCGGCGTGATGAACGAGAACTGCGGTCCGTTTACGGGGATGCGCGTCGAGGTCGCAAAGGAGGAGATCAAGAAGCAGCTCCGGGCGAACGGCCAGGCAGCGACCTTGTGGGAGCCGAGCGGAGAGGTGGTCTGCCGCTGTTTGGCCCATGCGATGGTGAAGATCGTCGAGGACCAGTGGTTTCTCGCGTACGGCGATCCTGCCTGGAAAGCCCGCGCGCACGAGGCACTCGATCGGATGACGCTCTACCCTGAGGTCGTGCGCCGTCAGTTTCACCACACGATTGACTGGCTCAAGGACTGGCCGTGCACGCATCATCAGGGCCTCGGCACGAAGCTTCCCTGGGACGACCACTGGGTCGTCGAATCTCTCTCCGATTCGACCGTGTACATGGCGTACTACACGATCGCCCACGCACTGCAGGGCGGGCGCCTCCGCTCGGAGGTGCCCTGGGCGCATCGGTCGAACGATGATTTCTTCGAATACGTGTTTCGCGGCGTTGGCAACCCCGCTCGGATTGCGAAGGCCATCGGTGTACGGGCGTCCGTCCTCCGCCAGCTCCGGGAAGAGTTCTCGTACTGGTATCCCGTTGACCTCCGCCACACGGGCAAGGGCCTCGTCCAGAACCACATGACCTTCTGCTTGTTCAATCACCTCGCCCTCTTCCCTGATGGGCAACGACCCCGCGGGTTCGGAATCATCGGCCACCTTGCGATGGGCGGGACGAAAATGTCGAAGTCCCTGGGGAACGTCTGGTACCTCAGGGAGGCGCTGAAGGCGTACGGCGCGGACCTCGTGCGAATCGGCCTCGGGAATGCGGGCGACGGACTCGACGATCCGAGCTTCGACATGGACTTCGTGGAGTCGATGTCGGGTCGGCTACAGGAGTGGTATCAGTTCGCCACACACCGCCACCGGACCCGCGCGAAGCGGTTGCCAATCGATGGGTGGTTCCTGTCTGTAATGAACCGCGCGATCGCGGCAACACGGGTTGCGATGGAGTCGATGACCTACAAAGCCGCACTTCGCCACGGGTACTTCGACCTGCAGTCTGCGTGGTCCTGGTATGTTCGCCGGAGCGGCGGCGTCCCGCACGGAACGATCCTGAAGCGCTTCATCGAAGTCTCGACGAAGCTCCTCGCGCCCTTCGTCCCGCACGTCGCGGAGGAGGTGTGGTCCCGGATCGGCGGCCGCGGGTTCATCTCCGCATCCCCGTATCCCGAGGCACGGAAGTCGGAAATCAGCGACCGGGTGGAGGCCGCGGAGGGATTCCTCCAGGGGGTCATCGACGACGTGCGGGCGATTCTGAAGGTCACGGCCCTAAAGCCGGCCCGAATCTTGCTGTACGCAGCCCCTCAATGGAAGCGGCGCGCGTACGCGAAACTTGTTTCGCTCGCCCGTGCGGGACCACTCGATGTCGGCCTCGCGATGAAGGCCCTCATGGCAGAGCCCGCTGCGCGGGCGCGTGGCCGTGAAATCCAGGAGTTTGCGAAAAAGGTCGCCGCTGAGGTGTCCCGACTCCCACCCGAGGATGCCCGGGTCCGGTCCCACGTTTTCGACGAGCGCGCGTATCTTGCGTCCGCAGCTCCATTCCTCGAGGGCGAATTCAAGTCGCGGGTAGAGGTATTCGACGCGGAAGCGCGGGACGTGGACGACCCGAAGGGTAGGGCGCGCGCTGCACTGCCATGGCGGCCGGCGATCTTTGTGGAGTGAAGCCGTGAAGATTCCTCGACTCCGGTCCCGCAAGCCGGAGTTTCGGCGACGCCGGGTGCCCCAGCCCGCCGCCCGGCGACTCCTCTTCGCGTCCCTCGCATCCGGCTTGATTCTCCTCGTTGCGCTCGCGATCGTGTTCCTTCCGATTGCGCTGCGTCACGAGGGGAACCCGACGATCCCGCTGATCACACTCGAATCCGTTCCGACGAATCCTCTCGATCTCGTCGTGACGCGCGTAACGGCTGAGAGACCGCTCGGCGACTACCGGGTCGAATATTGGCGCGACAACGACACCGGCTCTCGCCTGATGGCGTCGATCGGCCCGCTGCAGAATCGAAGCACGGCGTTTCTCTCCTTCCGCGATATGGACGGGGACGGGAATCTATCAGAGCTGGACGAATTCACCGTCGCCATCGACCTCGCGTTCCGCAATCGACTCCTGATTTTCTATATGCCTGCGGGCAAGATCGTGGGCGGCTGGCCCCCTGCATCGTAGCGCAGAGGTCGATATCTTCATCTATCGGCGGAATCTTCGAGCGGGAGCGGGCCTGTAGCTTAGCCAGGTAGAGCGATCGGCTCTTATCGCACCGCAGTTGTGGTGACGGGGAGAGACCGATAGGTCAGGGGTTCGAATCCCTTCAGGCCCGTTTCATTTCAGATCGCCTGCCGAAAGGAACTTGAATCCTTCTGGAGCACCTCCCTCAGCCACACAGCCCACTTCACATGTAGCTGGCACAGTCTTCGCTTATCTCCTGTTCCTCCGGAGTCTGCGCTAGTACCTCCTTCACGAAGTCGCCATACGAGAACGTGAGCGCGGCACTGAGGCACAAGACGGTGGCTACGACGGAGCGGTTCTATGCTCGTGTCCGCACCGAACGAGCGTGGGATGCGCTCGAAGAACTCTGGAGCAGGCCTAAGGTCATGATCGAGCGGAATCGAACCGAGAGGGAGACTTGAATATGGCTGGCGACAAACCGAGGACGATTTGTTGTGGAGTTCCAGTCGTGTGGCTCCGGTGTGCCTATTGGGAGGACGAAGTCTGGGAAGGGTTGTGCGCCTGGTGCAGGCGCGAATTTGCCTACTTCGATGCTGGAACTGAGCCCACGAGGTAGTTTCGTTCTCGAAGCAGTAGTGACAGTAGGGTCTAACCTGAGGGGTCGATGACAAGCGGTCTACCGAGTGTCACCTTTCCGGCGACTTTTCTACTGCGGGGAATTGAGCGACGGAGAACTCTCATCGAGCTGAGAAGAAGATCCTCGATCCCTTACCGCCACCTTCGGCCCCGGTCATCCCTACAAACCCGGTGCATGAGTATGCGTAAGATTCGCTCTGCACATGAGTGCTGAGACGCCCGGGTCACAGGCAGCCCTGGAGCGCGTGAAGTACGGACCCGCGGGTCGAGTGCCCTCGAATGTGCAGACGACTCCGGCTACTTCCTTGGGGAAGGCAACCGAAATCGAATCGGACCTCATACGGCTGAAACGACGGGGGAGGCCTTAAATCCTCACGAAACCTTCCTTGGCATCTGGGAGGCAGTCGATGCCACTGTACCTGACGCGTTTCAGCTATACACCTGAAACCTGGGCCAATCTCATCAAGAACCCTGAGGACCGCCGCAATGCGGCGCGCACGTACGTCGAGAAGGTTGGAGGGAAGCTTCACGGTTTCTGGTACGCGTTTGGAAAGCACGACGGCTATGCCCTATACGAGAGCCCCGACAACGTATCAATGGCCGCGATGATTCTCGCGATTGCTGCAGGGGGAGCCGTACATTCGGTCGAGACCACCGTGCTCATGTCCGTAGAAGAAACTCTGGAGGCACTGCGCAAGGCCCAGAAGATCGCATATAGGCGACCGGGCCGATAGACACGACAATGGAGCGAAGCCGCCCCGAGGGAGGCGAGGGTCAAATCACGGGGCGTTTCGGCCTTCCCCATTTGCTTGTTCCGAAAGCTTCGCAAGAACCCGGAGTTACTTCGTAAAGGGTGATTCCTGCGGATGTACATCTGCTTACTTGATGTCGCCCAACGGTCGTAGTCTGTTTCTGCAAGCCCGGAGTGGGTCTCTTATCGGAAGCCCGACCCTCAGGGCCCTTCCGCCATCGCCTCTTTGATCGAATCGGTGAGGGTCGCGGGGTCGGGATAGTTGTCGCAATACTGGTAGCGGTAAGCGAGAACCAGCCTGCCGGCTCGGCCCACGACGAATTCGCCGGGAAGCAAGAAGGGGTTGTCGGCGACCGGAAGGCCTTTGGCCCGGTGTTTCTTCATGACGTCGCGGAAGTACTCCGGGCCGGGCTTCGGCTCGCCGAGCAGCAGCCACGGGTCCATCTCCAACAACCCGTACGCGCGATAGGCGCGCTCCTCCGGGTCGCAGAGGATGGGGCAAGTAATGTGGAACTTCTCTGCATACCAGGCTGCACGTTCGGGCTCTCCCTGACCGATGATTACGCACCGCGCCCCGGCTTCTGTCATTGCCGGGTACTCGCTAGCAAGACGCTCGGCACGGCCCACGCCGCATCCGCAGCCGAAATGACGCCAGAAGAGAAGCAGAGCCGGACGCTCGTTCCACAAATCGCTCAATCGAACGGCCCGCCCCCTTTCGTCGGGCAAGACAAAGTCCGGGGCGGGGTCGCCAGCCTGTGGAGGGACGCTGGTCCAATGACGCCGAGTTGGGCCGCGCTGCCAATGTTCGAACCATTCCCTCTCTGCCGCTTCCCTTTGGGCTTCGAGGCTCATCCCGCAGGTGAGAATCCGGTGGATTCTTAAACCCTGGGCCGCAACGAGTCGGTCCCGGCGCGACGCCGAAATTCCGCTGTCCATCCAGGAAGATGCCCGTATCGTGACTCCGACCGGCGGCATCCAGAGGAAAAAGTAGTCATGTGGGTGGGCTGATCGACACCCGAGTATGATTATCGTCTCTTCCAGCTCGGCACGCGCATTCAGGTGACTCGGGTGTGCCGCGCGGCGGGTCCTGCTGCGATGTGGGAAGTGAGAGGGCATAGGCTGGCCAACTGAAGGGGGAATAGTGCACGAGAATCAGGAGATCAGAGACGATTCAGTTAGGGTGTGCAACTAGTCCGAAAGGCCCCCCGCGGAAGGGTCGCTGCTCAGTGGAAAGCGCACATCTCGGCGTCCATTCGTTCTTGACGATCGAGACCGCGCTCGCCTCGGTCCCCTATGGCAAAGTCTGACTGGCGCTCGGCTTGAATGTCCCCTTTGGGGTCCCGCAAGGGGATCCCCCACCGACGAACAAGGAAATCGATGGGGTCCCGTAGTCCGCACCCCGGCTGTTGACCCTCGGTTCGCCGCCTGTCCCCGGCTCAGCGACCATGAAGGCCTACCCCGGTACGTGCGGTCCGGATCGCAAGGTTCCTAAGCGTTTTGATGTGTCGTATGGAGTGCAACGAATCCCTTCAGGCCCGTCTCTCCGTAGCCCAGGGTCGTAGACTTTATCCAGACGGCGGTCCTCGTCGGGCTCGCGAATGGCGCGAAACCTGTACTTCATCGGAACGGCGGGCTGCGGGAAGTCCACGATGGTTAATGCGTTTCATGAGTGGATGGCCTCCCACGCGCTCGACACGGTCACCGTCAACCTCGACCCGGGCGCGGAGCGGCTCCTGTACGCTCCGGACATCGATGTGCGGGACTGGGTCCGGCTCCATGAGGTGATGGAGGAACATGGCCTCGGCCCGAACGGCGCGCAGATACTGGCGGCGGATCTCCTCGCGGTGAACGCGCGCGAAATCGCACAGGTCCTGGAGACGTTCAACACGAACTACTTCCTCATCGATACGCCCGGACAGCTGGAGCTGTTCACGTTCCGCGAATCGAGCCGCGTCGTGATTGATGCGTTCGGCCGCGAAGACTCCGCCCTCGTGTACCTGAACGACCCCGCCCTCGTGAAGACGCCGAGCGGCCTCATCTCGTCCGTCCTCCTGAGCGCAACGACCCAGTTCCGCCATGTGCTCCCGTTTGTGAACGTCCTGGGGAAGGCGGATCTGCTGTCGGAGGAGGAGCTGGAGCGGATTGTGAAGTGGTCCCTCGATCCGATCGTTCTCTACGAAGCGCTGATGACGGATCCCGCCACGCCGAGGACGCTTCTCGACGTCGAATTCATGAAGGGGATGGAGACGATTGGCATCTACCGCCGGCTCCATCCGGTTTCCTCGGAGACGATGCTCGGGTTCGAGGAAGTGTACGGCCAGGTCCAGCAGGTCTTCGAGGGCGGGGAGGACCTTCGGCCCGATTGACTCCGTCCTTACAATCGATTGTGAGGGTCCTACACGAAGAACTGCTCGAACTCCGTGACGAGCTCAGGGTCTCTCTTTCGCAGAGCCGCAAGGATCTCTAGGGAGGAAACCCGTTCGAGACCCACATCCGCGAGTGCGCGGACGACGCGATTGATCAGGGTGTCGTCCATGGTGAGAAGCTTCTCCTTGATCAGGTAGTTTCGGTAGAGCGAATTCTCGAGGCGATCCCGCCAGAGCTTCTCGTACCGCAGCACCATCGCGTTGCCCGCGTCGCTTGCACGAACAGCCTCCGCGGCGACTTCGCCTGCGTACTTGCCGGTAAGGCACCCATTGAGGATTCCGCCCCCGGTGACCGGATCGATGAACCGCGCCGCATCGCCGGCGAGAAGGAGCCCGGGCCTCCCCGTCACATCTAGAGGGAGGGAGACAGAAACCATCCCCGCGACTTCCTCGAGGATCTCTCCTTTCGCGAAGCGTGCGTGGGACGCGATGAACCGATCGAGGTACATCTTTGTGTCCGCCTTGTCCTTCAGGCGGGACAAGTTCACGCCGAGCCCGACGTTCGCGATGTCGTCGCCCTTCCAAAACACCCATGCGTAGCCGCCCGGCGCGACGTTTCCGAGATAGAACTCGTTCAGGCGCGGGTCGCCGTCGATGCCGACGAGTGTGTACTGGAGGCATGCATTAATGTCGCGGGTCTTGAGCGGTCGCTCAAGTCCCGCCCACCGCCCAACTTGGCTCTCGACGCCATCCGCACCAATCACAACCTTGGCGCGCACATCGTACTCCCGCCCCATGTGTGTGCACCGGGCGCCGACGACCCGCCCATCCTCCTCGAGGAGTCCGACCGCCGAGGTGCGGATGCGGATCTCCACGCCCGCCGCGGCCGCGAGCTTTGCGAGGTGGCGGTCGAAGAGGTCCCGCTCGAGGACGTACCCGCACTCATTCCCCGCCCGTGCTTCGTCGACGACGAGGACGGTCCCATCCGGCGCGATCACCTTCGCGCCGTCGACCTCATGGGCGATGAACGCGGACGACGGTTCGAGGCCGACTTCATCGAGCCACCGCTTCGCGACGCCCTCGCCGCAGCGGACGGGCGTGCCGATTTCGGAGCGCTTCTCAATCATCAGGGTTTTCGCACCGCGGAGGGCCGCATGCCGGGCCGCGGTGCTCCCCGCGGGGCCCGCCCCAATGACAAGGATGTCGAAGCGATCCTGCATCCCTTGGGCTCATCGGAGCGATTATCTTAGACTTTGCTTCTCCCGACCTAAAAGGGGAAAGGGAGCGGGCGTCGCGAACCGCTCCCTACTGGAGGACCACAACGTAGCCGACCATCGTTGGGTGGTCTTCGTCGCACTTGTCGTTCAGGTGATCGTGCGGCGTCGCGCAGACGAACTTGTACACGCCTGGCTTCAGCGCGGTGAACTCGATCACTTTCTGAGTTCCGGTCGGGGACCCGCTATTGCTTTTTCCAAGGATATCGCCAGTGCTGAGGATTCCGGAAAATTCACCAGGCTGCGCCGTGAGTGACCACGAATGGTCGTTACTGCGCGGGTTCTTCACCGTGAGCCGGATCGTGTCGCCAACAAACATGACGAGGACCGCTGGCTCCCAGCGGTGGTACTCGCCCGCAACAGTCTCGTCGTCCGCGTTCGGAGCGCCGATTGGCACCGCGTAGCCGGTCGTGTCGTTGATCCCTGTGAGGATCTCACCCTCGCCCATGATGATGGTGAACTCTCGGACGATCGGCGCGCGCGCCGGAGCCGCGGCTTGGACCAACGCGAAGCCAATTGCGCCCACGGACACGACGAGCGCGGCGATTACGAGGGCAAGCATCATCTTGCCTCCCTTCGGTGTCGGGGTAGGAGCGCCCATGAATCACCTCCCCCGCGGACCGTGCGCTCGTGCGGTGTTGTTTATGTGCGGAAAAGGGGACGGGTTGGGTCGGTCGGTCATGGAGATCGATGGTCCTTTCGCGGGCGCAGCCGCGGCACGCCGCCACCTGCGATCCATACTCCGCGAAGGTCCAGGGCGACGAACGCGTAGGCGCCCCAGATCGACCCCACGACGGCCGCGATGACAACGGCAATTGCCGTGTCCGTCGGGAATGGGGTGTCCACGCCGGGTCCGATCACCGTCACCGTTGAGACTGTCTCGGAGGGGCGAAGCCCGGGCGCGCCCCCGAACCGTGCCCGAATCGCATGCGTCCCAGGGTTTTCTGGGACGTACGAGAGGAATGCGCTCCCCTCCTCGTTTGTTGGTCGGTCGCCGAGCACGAGCCAACCGAAGGTCGTCTCCCGATCGAAGGTGATGATGGCGCCTGAAACGGGTTGGCCCATATCGTCATGGAGGTGGGCGGAGATTGTGGCGGACTCGGCGATGCGGAGGTCGATGGCGGTCAGGGAAAGCGTTGTTCCGTGGACTTCCCCATGGGCGGCTTGCGAGACTCCTGCAACACCGAGGGCAAACGCGAGGACGACCAGGCCAAGCAGCTTCATTGGGGCACCTCCGCGGGATGCTCCGCCTCGCGGGGCGCGTGCGTCGCTCGCTCCGTGACCTCCCAGATCGATACGATCGGGAAGAGTCGTGAAAAGAGGGCAAACAGGAGGACGAACGCGGCAAACGCCCCGGCCGTGATGGACCACTCGACCCAGCTTGGGAAGTACGCACCCCACTGTTGGGGCATCTGTGGAGTCGCGAGTGTGGCCACCACGATCAGGTAGCGCTTCAGCCACATGGCGACGTTGACCAGGGTGGCGGCAACGACGATTCTCCACGTCGTGAGTCCAGGAATGGCGAGGAGGAATGCGGGGATAATCAGCCCGCCGATCTGAATTCCCCAGAACAGAGTCGCGTACGTGCCGCCGAACACGGCGGCCAGAAGACCCGCTTCTCCGCCCTCGGGCTTGTACGCGACGGTAAGGTACTCGTTCAATGTGAAGTAAATGTACACGATATCCAGAAGGAGGAGGATCATCCCCAAGTTTCGGAAGTGGGTGCGCGTGATCCAGTTCTCCAGTCGATAGAAATGAGTGAACAGGGCCATCGCCATGAGGACGCTGGCCACCCCCGAGAAGAGCGCGCCGGCGACGAAATACGGTCCAAAGATCGTGGAGTTCCAGCCGACGCGAAGGGTCATCGCGAAGATCCACGACACGACGGTGTGGACCGAGATCGCAATCGGCAGGATCAACACCGTCATGATGCCCACGGACCTTTCGAGTCGGCTCCTCTGGGCGGCCGATCCCTTCCATCGGAGAGAAAGCGTTCGGTAAAGCCACCTGCGCAGGCGTCCAACCGCGGTGAGCCGGTCCCGGAGGAGCGCGATGTCGGGGAGCAGAAACAGGAACAGGAAGAGCGAAGAGCCAACGAGATACGTGGAGATCGAGATGAAATCCCAAAGAATCGCCGACTGGATCCGTCCGAAGAAGACCACGTATGCGATCCGGTCGGGTCGTCCAAGGTCAATGAGCGGCATCGCGGCGCCCACAGCGAGTGAGCACACCGTGATCGCCTCCGCCATCCGGGTGATCGGCTTCCTCCATTCAGAGTGCGTGAGTCTCAGGATTGCGGACATCAACGCGCCGACGTGGCTGATGCCGATGAAGAACACGAAGTTCGTGATGTACACGCCCCACAGAACCGTGTCCCGCATGTTCGTAACGGCGAGGCCTTCCTGGAGCTGGCGGAGATACGCATATGCGCCCCATGCGACAACCGCCCCGAGGACCGCGATGAAAACCTTGAACCGCTTCGACCAATGCCGCACGGGGGCGATGAGATGGTCCACATCATCCGAGGCCAGGCTTATCGCCTCCGCGGTGGCAGATAGAACACCCTCGGCTTTGTCCCGAGCTCCTCTTTCATTCGGAACGCGGAGCCTTCCCGGATGAGTTTCGACAGGGAGACGACCTCCGACCCATTCGAGACGGCATCCTCTCGCGCGTCCCCAAAGTAGATCGCCTTCATTGGGCATCCCTCGACGCACGCCGGAAGCCGCTTCTCGTCAACCCGATGCGCGCAGAAGACGCACTTCTCTACGGTTCCTCGCCTGTGAACGATTGGATGCTCGGGCCGGTACATCGCCATCTCCTCGGGGGTGAGCTCAGGCGACCCGCCCCAGTTGAAGTACCGGGCGTTGTATGGGCACGCGGCCATGCAATAGCGGCAGCCGATGCACCGGTTGTGGTCGATAATCACGAGACCGTCATTTCGGACGAAGGTCGCACCCACCGGACACACGTTCACGCACGGAGCGTCTTCGCAGTGCATGCACGGTCGCGGCAGGAAGTACTTGCCTCCACCCTCGGCCTCGGCTTCGTAGACTTTGATCCATTCTTGCCCCGCGGGGATATTGTGCTCATTTGCGCAGGCTGCCGTGCAGGAACCGCATCCGTCGCACCGATTCAGGTCGATAACCATTACCCAGCTGCGGGGGAGACCCGGTGCAGGCTCCATTACGTCCTGCGGAACTCCAAACAGCCGCTCAATGGGGATCTGGGTGCGCAGCGCGCTTATTGCGGCGACGCCGCCCCCGAGGACAATGAGCTTCAGGAACTTTCGACGGTCGCCGTTCGCAGGCAATGGCGCGTCGCCGTCAGCCGACTCGGTCTCGGGCATTTCGTCCCTTGACGCCTGTCGTCCGACGTGTGTAGTAGGTGCCCTTCTGTCAACGGGCCGTCCCTATTGCTCTTACAATACTTACCGGTCGGTTAAGGTCGCCCCACCTGCTACAGTTGTCGTATGCTCGGCCCGCTCGAGCGGCAGGTAATCGCGGGCGTGAAGCGACTCGGCGCTGCCACGACGCGGGAGGTCTTGCGGGAGCTTCGGACGGCGGGTGTGGACGTGGCATACACCACCGTCGCCACTATCCTGTCACGTCTCCATCGAAAGGGCCTGGTGGGCCGACGGCGAGAGCCGTTCAAAGGGGCGGACCGATTCGTCTACTCGTACATGGATATCGAGTCGGTCTACATCGACGACCTCCTGGGAAGCCTCATAACCGCGTTCGGCAAGCGCGGCGTCGCTCACCTCGCGGAGCGCCTCGAGGCAGTGTCAGAGGAGGATCTCCGACGGATTCGGGCCCGGCTGGAAGTATGATCAACACCGGCATTGTGCTTCTTCTGTCCGCCTCCTGGTTCGCAGGGATCGGAATTGCTGGATACCTCGCTGCGCGTCGATCGGCGAGCAGGTGCCGATTTGCGGCATTGACCCTTTTTGGCCATGGAGCCTTGAGCTCCGCTGGCCTCGTCGTCCTCCTTGCGGTGATCCACTTCCACGACGTGTGGCCCTTGTCGGTCCACGTTCACGGTCTTGCGGAGACGGTGAGTTCCGTCTTGGATTGTGACTTGGCACCGAGCTGCGGCGTCCTGACGATTCTTGTCCTCACGGGGGTCGTGCTATTGGGATCCTTCTCATTGACCCAGATATCTGCACGGCTACTCCTTCGGCGGTACTCGACGACTCTCGATTCTCCGGCGACGAGCGCGCTTGCCTCGAAGCACCCATTGCTATCCTCAACGCGACTTCTCGTTGTGCACGACGAAGTTGTGGATGCGTTCTCCTTTGCCGTCCTTCGGCTCGACCGGAGGCGACTGTTTCGTGCAGAAGACATCATCGTCATGACCTCGCCCTTGCTTGCCATCCTAGCCGAGGACGAGATCGGGGCGGTCCTTGCGCACGAAGTCGCCCACGTGACCGCGCGGGACGACCGTTACCTCCCATTTTTCCGCATCCTGTCGATGCTCCTGTTCTTCGACCCCGTGCTTCGCCTCCTGCGGCGCCATGTGGGGAGGCACCACGAGTTCGCCGCCGATGCACAGGCTGCGCGAGCCACGCGCCGGCCGCGTTCCCTCGCCCGTGCTCTCCTGAAGGTCTATCTGGAGGGTAGGCCGGCGTCGCAGGCGACGGGGCTGTTCGGCCGAGGCGATCGATCAGAGCTGGTCGCGCGGATCGAAGCGCTTCTCGCGATGGAGGCCAGCGGCCTAGGTCGCGACGGGAGCAAAGGTGCGTAGGCCTCGTTCAAGCGGATTTCTCACTCGGATCAACTCGAAACGACGGTGCTGGCATGGCGGACCGGAAGCGATGCCCGGAATGTGGCACATCAGTGAAACTCGGCAACCTCGCGAGCCACTACTCTCGCAGGCATCCACGGCCCCAGAGAAGACTCTCAAAGGAGGAGCGGATCGCCATGAAGCGAGCCGCTGTCCCGAGGGGCAGCTCCTCCTCACGTGCAGATTGGAGGATCGCCGTCGTACTTCTGGCGGTCGTGATTGCCGCTGGGATTGGCCTATGGGCGTACGAGGCACGCCCGGTCAACGCGTCGGGTCGAATTGCGATCGACCACACCAGCTGGAACTTTGGGGACATCGGCCAGGACGTCGTGTCTCACACGTTCCGTGTACGGAATGCGGGCACCGAGTCCCTTCGACTCGATGGAATCTCCACGTCGTGCATGTGCACATCCGCGGCGTTCACATACGGCCCCGCGACGAGTCCGCGATTTGGCCAGCACAACAACCCACCATGGCAGTTCGTGCTGGAGCCCGGGACGGAGGGATTGCTGATTGTGTTCTACGATCCGACCGTCCATCCGGAAACGGGCCACTTCGAGCGTGACGTCTACATTCTGAGCAGCGACCCGCTCCAGCGTGAAGCCAGAGTGACGATCCACGTGAATGAGGTCTGAGGCGGTCTCCATGCACGAAGACCACGGAGGGTCCGACTCCTGCCACGAGCCGACCTCCCCAGAGGTGCCCGCAGGCCCTCAGAATCGAGTCCTTCGATTCCCAAAGATCACGTTCGCCGCACTATGGCTCGTTCTGTCCGCCCTCCTTGTCGTGGCGTCCGCAACGGCCTATCTGACCGCCGCGCCGCGGGCATCGATCGAGGTGCCCGCCGGAGCGACGATTTACTACAACGAGGCCTGCGGCGACTGCGCTGTCTACTTGCAGGGCGAGCTCCTGCCCGCGCTGGCCGACCGCGGGGTCGGTCCGATCACCGTGAAGGACTACATCAACGACCGGAGCTTCCGCGAGGAGTTGACCGCGCTGAACGACGGGCTTGGTATCCCATTCACGCTCCAGAGTCACCTGGCCACGTTCGTCCGGACGTCACGCCTTATCATCTTCGAGGGACACATTCCGGCCTCCCTCATCACTCAAGCCTTGGCGGGAGCTGACAGCCGCGTGCCCGACAACATGCTGCTCTACCAGGACTCCATGGGCTCTGTTTCCTCCTACCGAGCGTGGGCGTTCGTCGGCTCCCCACAGGAATACCCGATCTCCGAACCCATCTCGACGTACTACGCGTGGCTCGCGGGGAGCGGAGGAGGAGGTCTGGGCGACGGTCCGATCCTGCCTCTCGTCCTGGTGACCGGCCTCCTCGACGGACTGAACCCGTGCGCGTTCGCGGTCCTCCTGTTCTTCGTCTCCTTCCTGTACGCAGTTCGCGCGCCCAGGTCCGGTGTCCTTCGGGCGGG
>CAYOUM010000001.1:19471-20948 GCA_964407185.1 uncultured Methanomassiliicoccales archaeon
CTGTACATTTACGCGGTGTTCCTCGTCTACTTCCTGATCGGGCTCGGCCTGATGCAGGCAATCCTCTTGACGGGCGACCCTCACTTCATGGCGAAGCTTGGTTCTGCATTCGTGATCGGCTTGGGCGCTCTCACCCTGTCGTCGGTTGTTTCTCCCAAAATCCCCCTCGTGGCCAGGATGCCTTCTGCCGCGTGGACGCGGGTGCGCTCTCTCCTCATGAAAGGGTCGATGCCGTCGGCCACCGTCGCGGGCCTCGTCGTGGGTCTGTGCACGTTCCCGTGCTCCGGCGGAATATACGTCGCTATCCTCGGACTCCTTGCGGTGGGGACATCCTTCCTGGATGGCCTTGGATACCTGTACTTGTACAACCTCATGTTTGTAGTGCCGCTCATCGCGATGCTCGCCGTCGTGTCGAACCGACGCGTCGCGGTCAAGGCGGCGCAGTGGGAGCGGTCGAACACACGGAGCTTCAAGGCCGTCATGGCGGGAGCGATGGTCGTCATGGGCGCGGTCATCCTCGCCCTCGTGTGGTGAATGGGCCTCCAACTATGCGGACCGCCCCGGGGAGGCGCGAATTCGAGCGAGGTAATCCCGTTGCAGCTCTTTGGTCGTGCGTGTCTTCCCGGGCCCCGCCTGAGGGAGTTCGGGGACGAGGACGACATCGTGAACGTGGGCGAGCAACGGGCTCAGCTTCCCCCTGATCGCCCGGCGGAAATCCTGCCGCAGCCGTTCCCGGAAGTCCAGGGAGTCGACCTGGGCGGGGTCTCGAGGAACCGCATAGATTACAAGCACGTGCTGGCCGCTCCCGTCGATATCGACCGCGGTGGGCTTTGCGTCGTACACCGCCTCGTGCCCGATGACGCTCCGGATCTCCTCCGCGCTCGTCTTTACGCCATTGATATTGATCATGTCGTCGATGCGACCGTGGTGGCGGTAGTACCCGCCACCGAGCCGCTCGACCTGGTCTCCATGCCGGCGCAGGAGTTCCCCTTTCGGACCCCGTGGGAGGTCTTCGAAGTACTCCAGGTCGTGGTCGTAGTTTAGAAGGTCGTTCGAGAACCCGATCGACGGTGGAATGAGGAATACCTCCCCACGGTCCGTGGGCTGCCCATCGTCGAGGATGACGATGTCGATCCCGAGGGCGGGCGTCGTGAACGTCGACGGCGCACAGGCTTGGACGATGGTCCCCGTGATGTACCCGCCGCCGATTTCCGTCCCGCCACAGTATTCGACGATCGGTTTGTAGCCGGCGAGGAACATGAGGTACAGCATCTCCTCTGGAGTCGAGGGCTCCGCGGTCGAGCTGAACAGCCGGATCCGGCTCCAGTCGAGGCCCTCGATGGCCCGGGACGCCTTCCACGCGCGGACGAGTTTCGGGACCACGCCGAGGACCGTCACGCCCGCGCGGGCGACGAACTCCCCGAACGCCCGCCCTTGGATCGCGCCGACGTACAGGGCCATCGCGGCCTGATTCACG
>CAYOUM010000001.1:20958-21854 GCA_964407185.1 uncultured Methanomassiliicoccales archaeon
CCATCTGTCTTCCAGCTCCGCACAAGCTTCGGGACGACGCCGAGCATCGTCACTCCTGCCATCTCCACAAAAACGCCGAACTCTCGCCGTTGCGGTGCTCCGACGAACAGGGCCATCGCGCCGCCGTTCACGAGGCTCGCATACGTCAGCCACGGGCCCATCATCCAGCCGAAGCTTGTGGGCCACGCGAGGACATCTGTCCGATGGACATCGTGGTGAAGGTACGCGTCCGCGGCACTCTTGATCGGGGTTGTGTGCGTCCATGGAATTGCCTTGGGGTCCTTCGTCGTCCCAGAGGAGAAGAGGATGTTCGTGTAGTCCCCGGGACCGCACGGGACGGCGTTAAACTCCTCGCGGCCGGACAAGAAGTCCCCCCACGCCAGGTCACGGGGCCTTCTCGTCTCGACCGACGCATCGCCTTCCTTTGGCAACACGACAGCCCGTGGTCCGTGAGCCTCAACCGCTTTTTCGTAGATCCGATGCTCTTTCCCGTCGCGAACGAACGAATCGACCGTAATGACAATTTTCGCGTCTCCGATCCTCGCGCGCTTTTCGACTGCTCCTGGGGCAGCGGCGTCCGCAATTGCGACGACGGCGTGCCCGCCGAGAATCGACCCGAGATAGATTGCGACGGACTCCGGCGTCATCGGCATGAAGATGGCGACGCGATCGGTGCGGGCAACGCCCAGGTCTGAGAGGCCATTTGCGACCCGATGCGAGAGTCTCCTCAACTCGCCGTACGTCGTCCTCCGTGGCTCGGGGAACGATTCCGTCCCATAGAGGATCGCAAGCTTTTCGGGCTGCTCGCGGAAGCAGCTCTCCGCGATGTTCAGCTGGGCGCCGGAGAGCCACTCCGGAGCCGTCGGATGGGATTGCGGGTCCAGGATCCGGTCGGG
>CAYOUM010000002.1:0-3518 GCA_964407185.1 uncultured Methanomassiliicoccales archaeon
TTGCGTCCCGTCACCGGGGAACCTTCTTATACGTCCTCGATTTATGAAGCCCAAATCCTCCAGAAGGAATCGTTGTGACACTGTACGACGTGCCTGCGGGCCCGCTCATCGAGCGGCTCGCAAACCACCTGAAACAAGACGACAAGCTCGCCCCGCCCGAGTGGGCCCCGTTTGCCCGGACAGGTGTTCACACGGAGAAGGCCCCGAACCGGCCCGACTGGTGGTACACCCGCACGGCTGCGATCCTCCGGAAGATCTACATCCTCGGCCCCATCGGCACGTCACGGCTCGCCGCGGAGTTCGGTGGTCGCAGGGACGACGGGTCTGCGCCCTACCATGCCCGGAAGGGAAGCCGCAACATCGTGCGGACTGCCCTCCAGCAGCTCGAAGAAGCGGGGTACGTGATGATCCGCGAAAAGCGAGGCCGCGTGATCACGCCAAAGGGACAGAGCCTTCTCGACCGCTTCGCCTATGAACTGGTCCTCGATCTCGCAAGACAGAACCCGCAGCTCACGAAATACGTCCGGGTGAAGTGACAATGGCAATTGACGACGAGGAGCTCGAGGCGATTCGTCGCAGGAAAGTGATGGAGTATCAGCAGGCGCAGGAACAGACGGTCGCCCAGGCGCAGGCACGGGAGCAGGCGCTCGCGCAGCGTCAAGCGATCTTGCGCCAGATCCTCACCCCGGAGGCGCGGGAGCGGCTTGCCCGGATCGAACTCGCGTATCCAGAGCTCACGGAATCGATTGAGAACCAACTGATCGCCCTTGCACAAAGCGGCCGCGTTCAGCGGGTGATCGACGATGCGACACTCCGTGAAATCCTGGTTCGAATCGTCCCCAAGAAACGGGACATCAAGATCGAGAGGCGTTGAGGATGGCCCGAAACAAGCCTTATGCTCGAAAGCTTCGACTCCTCAAGGCAGAGAAGAGCAATCGCAGGGTCCCCGCATGGGTCATGCAGAGGACGAAGCGGACGTTCACCCGCCATCCGAAGCGCCGGAGCTGGCGGCGAGGGCATTTGGATCGGTGAGGCCGTGGCGGAGGAGCAAGAGGAGCGTGTCCTGACGGTTCCCCTCCGAGTGTCTCGGCGGGCCCCACGGACGAAGCGAACGCCGCGCGCAATCGAAGCGATTCGCGAGTACGTGATGCGCCACGTGAAGGCCAAGCGGGAGGACGTGTGGATTGACCCGGAGGTGAACCGGGCGCTCTGGGCCCGCGGGATTGAGCACCCGCCGCGAACCCTTCAGCTCAAAGCAATCAAGTTCGAAGACGGCCGGGTGGAGGTCTCCCTCCCCGAGGAATGAGGGGGTTCCCTGCTCAAGCGAATCGATATTGGAGGCAACCCCTATGTCGGCGTCTACGCGGCCGTCAACGAGGAATTCCTGATCGTCGCGGCAGATGTTCCGGGGAAAGCCGCGAAGGGATGGGCGGAGGCGCTTGAGACCCGCCTCGTCCGCACACCGATCGCGGGGACCACGATCGTTGGCTCGCTTGTCACTGCGAATTCCCATGGGGTCGTCGTGAGCGGTCTTGCCGACCCAAGGGAGGTCCAGAGGCTCCTCGCGACGCGAGTTCTTCCCCTCGGCCATCGCCTGAACGCGGCGGGGAACAACATCCTGTGCAATGACATGGGCGCAATCGTTCATCCGGGCTTTGACGCGGAGACCGTCAAGGAGATATCGTCAGCCTTGGGCGTTCGCGTCGAGCGCGGCACCGTGGCGGGTCTGAAGACGGTGGGCTCCGCGGCGGTCACGACGAACAAAGGTACGTTGTGCCATCCCCACGTCCGGCCGGGGGAAATTGAGGTTTTGAAGGACGTGCTCCAAGTCCCAGTATCGATGACGACGGCGAACTATGGGACCGCGCAGGTCGGCGCCTGCATCGTCGCGAACTCGAGGGGTGCGCTCGTCGGGAACCGCACGACACCGATTGAGATGGGCCGCATCGAGGAAGGCCTTGGGTATTTCTGAAAGGCTATTGACGAAACTGTGACCGTCATGCGAACTTTGATATCGCCCAACAGGGTATGGCGCGGCGTCGATGAAGACCCTCGTCCTCTCCGTGGACCGGGACGATGACATCGGGACAAAGGCAGGTATCAAGGGACCGATCATCGGGCGGGAGGACAACCTCCAGGCGGCGGTCAAGCTTGGGCTCGCTGATCCGGAGGACTCCGATGTCAACACGCTCCTCTCCGCAATCTCCGTGTACGATGAGCGGGTCCAC
This sequence comes from uncultured Methanomassiliicoccales archaeon, assembly GCA_964407185.1. Classification (GTDB taxonomy): domain Archaea; phylum Thermoplasmatota; class Thermoplasmata; order RBG-16-68-12; family RBG-16-68-12; genus EA-19. Next base: position 2,229 of record CAYOUM010000002.1, read on the forward strand.
ATGGGGGAAGATGCGGAGGTCGCGACGATCACGGGCGACGTTCGCGTGGGAACGATCTCCGACCGCATTCTGATACAGCAGCTTGAACGGGTCCTCGAAGAGGTGAAACCGGACCGGGTGTTCCTCGTGAGCGACGGGGCGGAGGACGAGTATATCTTCCCCGTCGTCGGGTCTCGAATTCGCGTCGACCACGTCCGCCGAGTGATTGTTCGACAGTCGGCAGGCATCGAGTCGACCTACTATACAATCGTCAAGGCCATGCGAAACCCCAAAATCCGGAGGAAGGTCGTCTTTCCGATTGGACTCGCGCTCGTCGTGTTCAGCGCCATTTTTCTCACGAACCCCGGGCTCGCGCCCGCGATTGTGATGATGGCAATCGGCCTGTACTTGCTCGTCATCTCGCTTCCGTTCTCGTCGCTCGGTGACTTTGTCGATAAGGCAAGTGGGTACTACGAGAAAGTGCGCGCCCGTTTCGCAGCGCGGGACTTCTCGATCGTCTTCAATCTCGTCGCGCTCATCCTGATTCTCGTCGGGATCAGCTTCGGCGTCGATATTGCCGTGAATGTTGGGCGCTCGGGAGCCGCGTTCACAGAGATGCTCCTCCTCTTCCTTGCGGGTTCTCTCTGGTGGTTCATCATCGCGATTCTCACGTTCGAATTCGGGAAGGCCCTGACGGCCTATCTGCAGCGCGGACGGGCGCCGAAGCACACGCTGATCGTTGCGGGCTCCTTCATGGCCGTCGGCCTCGTCCTTCTCGGTCTCGTTCAGATTCTCCAAGGCCTCTTCGGAATCGTGAACCTGGGCTCCGCCCTTCCCTTGCTCTTTGTGAGCCTCGGCATGGCGATCCTGATCGTCATCTCCGCGGCGTTCACCTACCGAGGCCGGGAAGAGAAACCGCTTGAGGACAGTTGGCGGCACTAGTCCCGCGGTGGCTCGATGCAGTTCAAGGAGTGGGAGCCATACTACGAGAAGATCGTGCAGGAATTTGGGTTCTCCCGTGAAGAGGACGAACGGGCGGCGCGGGTCTTGGATCGGCGCCTCAAGGGGACCCGCATTTCTCCCGAGAACCTCGGACCGGTGATCGCGGGCCAGTCCGTCACCGTGGCGGGCAACGCGGTCCGCTTGGAGAGCGAGTTTCATCGATTGACGAAGGTCGTCATTGCGGCGGACGAAGCGACATCCGTCCTCCTTCATCATGGTCGAGTTCCACAGGTCATCGTGACCGACCTCGATGGGGAGGTCGACGATCAAGTCGAGGCGAACCGTATGGGTGCGGTCGCCGTCGTTCAC
>CAYOUM010000002.1:3528-8994 GCA_964407185.1 uncultured Methanomassiliicoccales archaeon
GCAATTGAGAAGTGGGCGGACCGCGTTACCGGAAAAACATTGGCCACCACGCAATCCCGGCCGTTCGGGCGGGTGTACAACTTCGGAGGTTTCACGGATGGGGACCGAGGCGTGTTCCTGGCGGCGGCCCTGGGCGCCCGGTCCATTCGACTCGTCGGCTTTGACTTTGAACGCCCGAACCCGAAGGACGAGCCCGTTGAGGTCAAGAAGAGGAAGCTCGACTGGGCGTACATCCTCATCCACGACGTGTTCGCGGAACGAGAGGTCTTTGAAAACGGGCCGGACGACGAATTCTGACCGGTCTTACCTCGCTGTGGAATTCTTCAGCATCCGCCAACTGAGGATGGGCTCACGGGCGGCGCGTACCTCGTCGACCCGACCGACCGCGGCGTTATGCGGCGCGGACTTCAGAACCGCCGGATCTTCTCGCGTAATCCGAATGAGGGCTTCCGCAAACGCGTCGAGCGTCTCCCTCGTCTCCGTCTCCGTGGGCTCAATCATGAGTGCTTCGTCGACCAAGTGGGGGAAGTACACGGTCGGAGGGTGGAAACCGTGGTCGATGAGGCGTTTCGCGATGTCCACGGTTCGGACTCCCTTGGCCTTCAGGGGGGCACCGCTTGCCACGAACTCGTGCTTGCGAAGACCGCTGAACGGAACCGGGAGGTGGTCCTGCAGTCGGGACCGGAGGTAGTTTGCGTTGAGCACCGCTCGCTCCGTGATCCCCGTCAACCCGTCAGACCCTTGGCTGAGGATGTATGCGTAGGCGCGCACGAGGAGCGCAAAGTTCCCAAGCCAAGCACGGACCTTGCCAATCGACTTCGGACGGTCCCACTCGAGGGCGTACCGCGTGCCGTCGAAGGTAACGAAGGGGACTGGAAGATATGGCTCGAGGAGCTTCTTCACACCGACGGGTCCAGCCCCCGGCCCGCCGCCCCCGTGCGGGGTCGTGAACGTTTTATGGGTATTGAAGTGTGTAATGTCGAACCCCATTCTCCCGGGAGACGTCTTGCCGAGAATCGCGTTGAAGTTCGCGCCGTCGTAGTAGAGGAGCGCTCCCGCATCGTGGCAGATGCGCGCGATCTCGAGTACGCGATCTTCGAAGATTCCAAGCGTGTTTGGATTCGTGAGCATGAGGGCGAGTGTCTTCTCGTTCACGGCCCGCCTGAGTGCGGACACGTCGACCCGCCCGTCCGTGGACGGAAGCTCCTTGACATGGAAGCCGAGCATTCCCGCGGACGCGAAGTTCGTTCCATGCGCGGTATCGGGGAGAATGACCTCATTCCGCCTCCCGTCGCCGTGGTCTTGTTGGTATGCACGTGCGAGCAGGAGCCCGAGTAACTCCCCCTGGGCGCCCGCGGCCGGTTGGAGGGTCACGGCGTCCATCCCACTGATCTTCGCGAGGAGCTCCTGGAGTTCGTAGAGGATTCGAAGCGCTCCCTGGACGGTTGAAGGGTCCTGGTCCGGGTGAATCCGGGCGACCTCCGGCAGGTGAGCAAGTTCCTCCGCGAACTTCGGGTTGAACTTCATCGTGCACGAACCGAGGGGATAGAAACCGGTGTCGATCCCGAAGTTCATCTGGCTCAGCCGCGTGTAATGGCGGACGACCTCGTGTTCCGCGAGGTTCGGCAAGGCGAGGTTCTCCCGCCGGAGGGATGGTGGAACGTCCGAGAGATCGGAGGATTCGACCACGTTTCCCTTCTTCTCGAACAGGAGGGGCTCGTCGTAGTACGCCTGCCGGTAGCTCACTGCCCGCCCTCCAAACCCGCCACGAGACGATCGTAGTCGTTGGCCGTGTGGACCTCCGTCGTTGCGAACAGCGCCGTCTCACCGAGCTCTGGAAAGTGCTGGGCGAGCGGGAGACCACCGTGAACTCCCGCCTTGAGAAGCTTGCGGGAAACCTTCGAGTATGGCGTCTTCGAGCGCACAACGAACTCGTTGAAATGCGCTCCCGCAAACACGGGAGCCTCGAATCCCGCCACGCGGTCGATTCGTTCTGCGAGACCTTTCGCCCTCCGGATGTTGCCGAGGGCGACGGACCGGAGACCGTTCGCTCCGAGGACCGCGGCGTACGTCGCAGACGCGACCGCCATGAGAGTCTCGTTCGTACAGATGTTGCTCATCGCTCGCTCCCTCCGGATGTGCTGCTCCCGGGTCTGGAGCGTCATGCAGAACGCTCGATGGCCTTTCGCGTCGCGGGTGATGCCGATCACGCGGCCGGGCATCTTCCGAAGATGTTCCTCCCGGCACGCAAAGATCCCGATCAAGGGGCCTCCGAAGTTCACCGCGGTACCGAGCGGTTGTCCCTCGCCGACGACGATATCGGCACCGAATTCTCCGGGGGGTTTTGTAACTGCGAGAGCGAGCGGCGTGGCACCCACGACCAGCAGGGCCGGCGCGATCTGTCGGATCTCCGCGAGATCCTCCTCGAACCGCCCGAAGAGATTCGGATTCTCCACATATACGGCAGCCGTCTCCGGGCCGACCGCCGCCCGAAGAGACGCGATGTCTGCCGTTCCAGTCCTTCGATCGTAGCCGTATTCCTTAAGGACAAGCCCCGGACCAGCGATGTAGGATCGAAGAACGGCCAGCCGATCCCAGTGGAGCGCACGAGGAATCACAATCTCGCGTTTCCCGTTGATCCGGTGTGCCATGAGGGCGGCCTCGCCAAGTGCGGTCGAGCCGTCGTACATCGACGTATTCGCCGCGTCCATGCCGGTGAGTTCGCAGATGATGCTCTGATATTCCCAGAGGGTCTGGAGCAGACCCTGGCTCACTTCGGCCTGGTAGGGCGTGTACGACGTGTAGAATTCCGATCGGGAGGTAATCGCCCGCACGCTCGCGGGGACGAAGTGGTCGTACAGCCCCGCTCCAAGGAACGTCGGCATGGTCTCCGTGGACCGGTTCGTCCGCAGGACCGAGGTGACGTGACGGACGACGTCCTGCTCGCTCATCCCCTTCGGGATGTTGAGGCCGTCCGTCCGTACCTTCGCGGGAATGTCCGCGAAGAGATCCTCGATGGACTCCAGGCCCATGGCCCGGAGCATTTCCTCTTCTTCAGAACCCATCGGAACCGGCGCGTGAGAAACCGCCTTCGGTTAAAGGTTTTGGGCGCTACTACACGCCTTGGGAAGCGGCGACCATGAGTCCGACGGTGATGAGCCCGAGGACCGTGATGATCGGCTGCCCGCGGGCGAATCGCTTCTGGAGGGCCGCGACTTCAGGGGCGTGTCCGCATTGGTCCTCCGCCAGGTGGATCTGGAGTTTCCTCCCCGAGCCGACGACGTACACGATTCCGAATACGAACGTGCCAACCCTCAGGATCAGAGCCGCAAGCATCGTCTGACCCCGAACGTGATGTGCGAGAATCGAAGGGCGAACTCGACGAAATCCGCCAGGGGCGCGGAATCGGCGATCCCTACATGGCCTTAGCGGTCGACGGCGGCAAATTCGGACACGAGCCTCCACGTGTCCGCGTGGGCGACGATCGCGTATCCGCCGTTCGGGATTGAACTCTTGTAAGCCTCCGTGGGCGGTTCTCCCTTGAGTGTGGCGGTGAACTGCGAGAAGACGGTCCCATGGCCCACCACTGCCACACTCTCGCCGTGGTGGGTTGCTGCAATCTCTTGGAGGCAGTTCGTGATCCGGACCTTGGCCATCGCTAGCGACTCGCCGCTCGGCGGGACCCAGTCCAGATCCTGCCACGATCGACGCTCAAGGGCGATGTACTCCCGTTGCGGCAAGTCCGCAGGATCGGCGGTCCATTCCCGAATGCATTCGCGTCGGACAAGGGGCACGTGAAACGCAGTCTGGAGAATCGTCGCCGACTGAATTGAACGGAGAAGATTGCTGCAGTACACCGCAGCAGGCTTCTCAGCGGGCCAGTTCGCGGCGAGCGCATTCATCTGGCGCCATCCTTCGGAGGAGAGCGGAGCCCTATCGAAGTTCGAGGTCTCCGGGGGCCGAATGATCGCGCCATGGCGGATGAGGACGAGGATCGCCTCTTGATCCGCGAGAATCCCTTTCACCCGCCCGACACCACGGCAATCACGCGGACCCGATCACCGTCGCGCAACGTTTCGTCCACCGGAATCGGCACGTCCCTACGGGCGATGATGTGGACATCGGGGGCGAGATTGAGGCTCTTCATCAGGTCGTATCCGGTCGCGCCCTCCGGCAACTCGACCTCCCTCTCGGCGCGACCTGGAATCAGCTTTGCGGTGACACGCATGACGGAATCGTTAAAACCGTGGGCCTCTTAAGTCTTGAGCGGAGCCCAGGTCGCGAAGCCCGGTATCGCGGCGGTCTCGAAAACCGCTTCCTGCAAGGGAGCGCAGGTTCAAATCCTGCCCTGGGCGTCGAACCCTGGGTTAACGCCCATGGCGCCCCACGAGAGGGATGACAGCGACCCTCCCGCCCGTCCGCGATCATGCCGGAAGGCTCGAACGCGCGCTCTCGCGGATCGAAGGCCGCTGACAAAATCGGCTTCGATAACCGGACCGTTACGTCTTTAGCGCTCGGAGCCGGGTCCCGCGGACCGGAACCGTGAACGCACCCCCACCGGTCAAGAATCCCGTCCGCACGTTCGGTTGGCCGACTCTGCTCGCGGGCCTTGCCCTTCTCATCGGCCTAATTGCGCTCACCCAACCCATCTGGTTGTTCCAGCGGAATGCCGGCGGCGGGGACATCGACACACGAAGCTATTCGTGGACCCAGCGCACGGAAGAGGAATGGAGGAACGGCGTCCTGGCCAGCACTACGACAACGCCCTACACGAGTCCGAGCTTCGACGAATTCGGGATGCGCGAGGTCGTCGGAATGGCCTATTTCGTCGGGGCCCTCTATGCTCTGCTGTTCGGCGTCTTGGCCGCGCTCCACTATGCCTCCCGGTCCCGCCGGATCCCCGCGCAACTCCTGTTTGCCGCCAACTTCCTCGCCTTCGTGGTTGGTCTGGTTGCGACCATCCTTCCGACATTCCTCATTCCTTCGGCGGCAACGGCCGACGTCCATAATGCGGTGGTCGGCTTCTCGGGGAGCTCGACCGTAACGGGCGATGTCCTGTCGTGGGGAGCGGGAAGCACCTGGTGGCTTTGGATCGCGGCACTGATCCCATCGGCAATTCTGGTCCTCATGCCGTTGCTCCGCCGGTGGGCATGGGCCCGTCTCACACCCGTCCAATGATGGGCCTATCTGGTCGACTTCGCAGTCATCATGGGCCTCATCACGATCAAGAAGGCGCACTGGGTCGACCCGTGGGACGAGATTAGACGGGCCATAGGAGCTGAGCTACGAACACGGCGCCCGCGATCGCCACCGCGATTGCGACCACCGCCCATGGCGGGACCTTCAGGGCCTTCTCGTCCTCTTGATCAAAATACCGGATGAGCCCCGCAGCGGAGTGGAACCCTTCCTGCTTGTCCTTCGGCATTCGCAGAAAGACACCCGTAGGCCGATATTTATAGATTGCTT
>CAYOUM010000002.1:9004-20977 GCA_964407185.1 uncultured Methanomassiliicoccales archaeon
GGATTGGTCTGGTCGAAGCTTGGCGATCGGACGCTTTGTGACGCATGCCTCGGTCGACTCACCGGCAAGGCGGGCCACGGCCTCACGAACCCGGACCGGGGACGGTCCATCCGCGCACGTTTCGGGATTCCGGAACGAGGGACTTGCTGGGTCTGCGGCGGGCTGCTCGAGGAAATCGACGGGTTCGTGGACCTTGTAGCGTCGAAGCTCGTCGGCTGGGAGTTCGAAACTTTCCTCGTTGGCTCGCGCGTGGACGCAGAGATCGCGGCACGGGAGGAGGCTCTGTGGACGGAGCTCGGAGCCACGCAGGCGGAGGCGATCAAGTCCGAGCTGAACCGAGAAATTGGAAAGCGACTCTCGGAGCGACTCCAGAAGGAGCCTGACTTTGTCCGGCCCGAGCTCGTCGCAGTTGTGGACACCGCGTTCGGCGTCGTCGACGTGCAGGTGAACCCGCTCTTCATCCGCGGACGATACCGCAAGCTCGCGAGGGGAATTCCTCAAACCCGCTGGCCATGTCGCCGATGTCGCGGAAAAGGGTGTGATCACTGCGGCGGCAAAGGGAAGATGTACGAAACAAGCGTCGAGGAGGTGATCGCCTCTGCGGTGATGGCCCAGACCGCGGGGACGGGGCATGCCCTTCACGGCATGGGCCGCGAGGACGTCGATGCCCTCATGCTCGGGCGAGGCCGACCATTCGTCGTGGAGATCAAGGAACCCCAGCGCCGCGCGGTCGATCTTGCTGTCGTTGAGGAAGCTGTGAACCGCTCCGGGCTTGTCGAGGTCCGGGACCTTCGCCCGGCCACGGGGGCGGATGTTATCGCCATTAAAGAGGACCGCGCTTCGAAGACCTATCGCGTCCTCGTCCGATTCTCGCAACCCGTGACGGATGGAAAGGTTAAAGGAGGGATTCCCTCTTTGCTGGGCCGACCGATAGCCCAACGCACGCCGGCCAGGGTATCCCATCGCCGCGCGGATCGGGTCCGCGAACGGACCGTTTCGGCGATCGACGTGATTCGCTTCGACGGTACGACGGCGGAGCTCCGCGTGACCGCGGAGGCGGGCACGTACGTGAAGGAAATCGTGCACGGGGACCGCGGCCGGACGACGCCGAGCCTTGCGGAGGTCCTCGGCGTGGCGTGCGAGGTGGTCGAGCTGGACGTCCTCGACATCCAGGACACAGGATGAGCCCATGGTGAAGGCCTCAAAGGGAATTATGGAGAAGACGCGGCAGAAATTCCGCCGCAGCCCTCGAGAGCGCGGACTCTCCCCCATTGCGCGGGCTCTTCAGAAGTTTGAGATCGGTGACAAGGCAACGATCAAGATCGACTCGGCCGTCCAGAGCGGATGGCCCCACAACCGATTTCACGGACTGACGGGTACCGTGGTGGCGAGGCAGGGACGGGCGTATGTCCTCGACGTGCGCTTTGGCGGGAAGACGAAGAAGGCGATCGTGACCCCTGAACACCTAAGGCGGGCGTAGGGGGCGAAGCGATGGCGGAGGAACGACACCTGTCCTTAGCGGACGTGAAGGAACTCCTCGAGCGCGAAAAGGGCGCACGGCCGAGCCTGTCAATCGAGCAGCAGTACGCATTCCAACACGCTGGAGCGTTCGCGCGCCTGCCCCCGGGCCAGGTCGCAAAGCTCGTCAAGCAGCTCATGGAAATCCCGATGATGTCCGAGGGCAACGCCATGAAGATCGCGGACCTGATCCCCACGCACGCGGACGACGTCCGCGCGATCTTCGCGAAGGAGCGGTTCGCCCTTTCGAAGGAAGACATGGACCAGGTGCTCGAAATCGTCAGAGCCTATCAGTGAAGGTGGGGGGCCTTGGAAGACTACGCGCGAATCCTCGACCACTTAGCGCAAGGGCACCCCGACCGCTCGAAGTACGCTCGTGAGCCGGTGGCGTACGCCCTCGGTGAGGACGAGTTCAAACTGTTCGAGCTGACCCCGAAGGAGGGGGCGGCGATCACGATCGGAGACCGCGCGTACATCGGCAAGGATATCGACCAGCGGGACGTCATTCAGCACGTGAAGCGCCGCCTGGGATACGACGAACTTACGACCGCGGCGCAGAATGAAATCCCCTACGTCATTGGGGAGATCATCAAGGAGAAGGAGGACAAGTTCATCCGATTCTTCAACGAGGCCCAGGCCATCACGACCCGATTCCACATGCTCGAGCTCCTCCCGGGCCTCGGGAAGAAGACGATGTGGGCGATCCTCGAGGAGCGGAAGAAGGGCCCGTTCAAGAGTTTTGAGGACCTCGCGAAGCGTGTCCCGACGATCCGACATCCGGAGAAGGTCATCGGGAAACGAATCGAGCGGGAGATTGCGAACCCCGGAGAGAAGTACCACCTGTTCGTCGCGCGCTAGTCGAGATCTCCCGCCTTCGCCTCCGCCTCGACTTGATCGGCCTCGGCCTTTGGGATCTGCAGCGCCTTCCGGAGGGCCTCGAGAAGTTCTCGCTCCCGAGCTGTGACCGTTCCGTGCTCCAACGCCTCCCTCGCCACCTTGCGGTAAATTGCAGACCGACCCGAGGCGGCCGCCTCCGCCTCGGAGATCGCCTCAGATTCCATCCGATCGTGTTCCTCCAAGGAGATGCCGAGGTGTTCACGGAGCTCGTCGAGGAGAAGGCGCTCCGTCGCCGTCACGCGGCCGTCCTTCCACGCCGTCATGAGGGCACGGGTATACGCCTCGAGCTTTTTCAGCCGCTCGTCCATTTCAACGCGGCGACGCTCGTCAACCTGCTCGAGGTGAGACAGATCCAACAGGTCGACCCGGATGGCCTCCCGCACGATGTCGGAGAACGTGAGGCGCACGCTCGTCGCGCGGTCGATCTCCTCGAGTGTCATCTCCTTAATCTCGCCGGCGACGCGGATCGGAACCCGCACGGACGCGAGCTGCTCCTTGATCGCCATCGCTCGCGACCAGCCCTTCGGCACGAGGACGTACGCCAACATCCGCTGCCGCTGGCCCTCGATGTGCGCCTTCCGCTCCTCGAGATGGCCTTCCTTCACGAGGTCCTCGAGATAGCGGGAGAGGTGCTTCCTCTGGATTCCCGCCGCGAAGGCAATCGCGCGCTGGGTGACCGCTTCCGGCAACTCGAAACGGTCCTCCATGCCGCGGAAGTCTGTGAGGTAAAGGAGGATTCGTTCCTCCGTCGTCAATGCGAGGGGGCTCTGTGGCTTCGTGCCATCGACATCTTCGACGGGCTATTTATGGCGATTTGAAAGGGTTCAAGCCCGGACGTGGCGGGACAGTTTCGCGGACCCCTGGGTTAGGGTCATACCGGTCGGGGCCCTTAGCAATCCGGGATGTTCTCCTCGGAAGAAGTCGCTCGCCTCTTCGACGCCGAGACGAGGGACGCAATCGCGAGTGGACTGTGCGTACGGTGCCGCGGAGCAAAACTGCTCTGCGGGAAGGCCCGCTGCCCGATTCTGGTGAAGTACGATTCCATGAAGAGGACCCAGCCGCTCATCGATACGACGGAGCTCGATGGGTCGAGCCCGCCCGGAGTGTTCGTGGGTCGATTCGGGTATCCGAAGGTGTTTGTCGGCCCGCTCATCCCGCCCGTCCACGGTGATACCGAGATTCTCGACACGCCAGAACAGTGGATGGGCCGCACGATCGACGACATCGTGGGGTTCCGATCCCAGCTCGTCCGCGGGATGCACCGCGTACACGTCCTCAACGTCGAAAATGGCGGGAAAATCGTGGACCTCACCAGGGACCTTGCCCTTGCGACGACCGCCACAGACGTGGAAGCGGAATTCGCACGGAAGCCGAGGGGGCGGCTCGCCGTCGATGATGACGTGCAGCCGTTCGGACCGTCCGCGCCCCTGACGGGCTTCGAGATGGCAGACTATCGCGTCGACCCGCGGTTCGGCCGGGCGCACGCGGACACGGACCTCGCCGCGCGAAACGCGGTTCTCTCCCTCTACCGGGACGGCCTCGCGGTCTCGAGGATTCAGAGGGCATTCAGCGTTGGAGCGTTTGGGATTCGAAAGCAGCGACGGTTTGTCCCGACGCGATGGTCAATCACGGCCGTGGACGATACGATCGGCAAGGCCCTCCGGGAACGCGTGAAGACGTTTCCGCTCATCGACGAGATCCGCGTGCACGAGAGCGAAGGGTTTGACGATCGGTTTGTCGTCCTCCTGATCCCGAGGCCTTGGCGGTACGAGCTCATTGAAGCGTGGTATCCGAACACGCTCTGGAACCCGCTCGGGCGGGACATTGTGATGTTCAGCGACCACGAGGGGTTTGACGGAAGGTCCGACTACGCTTCGATTGGCGGGTGCTATTACGCAGCGCGGCTCGCGGTCGGGGAGACGCTGGAGCGGGAACGGCGTCAAGCAGCGGTGGTGGTGGTGCGGGAGACCCATCCGGGTTACATCATGCCCGTCGGCGTGTGGAACGTGCGCGAGAATGTGCGAAACGCGTTGCGGCACCCGCCCCTCCGATTCTCTAGCGTCCAGGAAGCCCTAAGGCACATCGGCACCCGGCTTGCCATCCCCGTTCAACGATGGCTCCAGATGTCGTCCGTGCTCCGCGATGTGTTGCACCAACGAGTTCTCGACGATTTTCGGAGGAGACATGAGCGCTGAATATCCCGAGCGGCCGGTCCCCGCCGTCGGCGGGATCGTGGTTCAGAATGGCAAGCTTCTCTTGGTTAAGCGGGGTCGCCCGCCGAACGAAGGACGGTGGAGCATCCCCGGTGGATCGATCGAAGAGGGCGAAACGGCGGAGGCCGCCGTCACCCGCGAGGTTCTCGAGGAGACCGGGATCACCGCGCGACCGGTGAGAGTCCTGACCGTCGCAGACTACATCGAGCGGGACGCCGAGGGAAGGGTCCGCTTCCACTACGCGATTGCGGACTTTCTGTGCGAGTTCGTGAGTGGCACGCCGGCCCCGGGCAGCGATGCCGCAGATGCACGATGGATCCCAGTACGAGAGGTGTATGGATACGATGTGACATCGACCGCGCTCACGGCGATCCAAATCGCCCTCCGTGAACGGCCATCGTGGGAATCAGGTCTGGATTCTCATCGAGGATAATCTCTCCGGCAATCCTTTTATCCGAGGCCTCTTCCGCTCTCCGGAATGGCGGGAAAATCGACGTTAGGGACCGCCTTCCGGCGCGCCGTCGGGGAGCCGCCGGAGATTCCGGTCGTCCACCCCCGGCCCGCGGGAATCTCTCTCCTCCTGAACGAACGCCGCCGCAAGGCCTTCCTCACAGTCCTTGACCGGCCAGGCATCCATCTCCGCGAACTCGCGCGATCTATCGATGTGCCGCTTCAGAGCCTCAGCTGGCACGTGGACATCCTGAGGAGGTCCGCATTCCTGCAGTCCGTCCGCGTAGGAAAATTCGCCTGCCTCTCCGTGCCAGGCCAAGTCGACCCCTCGTTGCTCCGAGACCTCGCACTCCTCGACATCGTGAAGAACGCCGCGATCGTGAAGGTCCTCCTTCGGCGGTCACGAACGCGTTCCCAAGTGTCTTCGGATCTGAAGGTGTACCCGCAGGCACTGGACCCATCGCTCAAGAGTCTGTTCGCGCGCGGGCTCATCGCTCGCCATCCCGCGCGAGTGGAGTTCGAGATCGGGCCACGGATGCAGGAGCTGGTTAACGAGTTTAGGTCCACGACAAGTGAGCGGGAAGACCGCCTTCTGAGGCTCCTTCGGAGCGATGGCCTCGATCCCGCCATCGTCAGCCGGGAGGACGCGAAGCTCGCCATCGAAATCAACGGCGCACGAAAAAGGATCGCGATCCACGCCTACATCATTCCACACGTCCTGAGGGCACTCGGCTAGCCCAGCGGTAGTCGCGCGCCAACGACCTCTCGCGTAACACAAACTTACATACATCAGTGCCCTCACGCCCCGCGGGACGGAAATGGAAGACACCGAGCGGGCCTTTGTGGAGGGGAAGGGGAGGTTTGTTGACGATCTTCCCTTCCCGGATGCCCTTCACCTCAAGATCGTCCGCAGCGTGTACGCGCGCGCCCGACTCCTCCGAGTACGCGGGGGCATCTCTCACGGAGAACTGAAGGCCACCCTCACATCCGTCGGGGAAGGTGCAGAGGGGGGTCCCGCGTCGGTCCCCTATCCGGTCCTCGCCGCGGACTACGTGCAATACGTCGGCCAGCCCGTGGCTGCCGTCGTCGCGAAGGATCCATACAAGGCCGGGGACCTGGCGACCTCCGTAGACATTGAGTACGAACCCCTCAGGCCCGTCGTTGATCCGGAGAAAGCCCTCACAGCAGAATCGATTCATCCCGGACAAAAATCGAACGTCCTCACCCACGAACGCCTCGGGTCGAGGTTCGACTTGCCCGCAGCGCGCGTCGTCATCGAGGAGACCCTCGCGAACGAACGGGTTGTGCCGAACCCCTTGGAGCCGCGGGGCATTGTGGCTCAATTCGATGGCTCCCGATTGACGGTCTGGGCGTCCACACAATCTGCGCACACGTGGCGGGAAGGTCTCGCCGAGTCCCTGGGTATAAAGGAGGAGGCAATTCGCGTCATCGGGGTGGACACGGGGGGAGCGTTCGGCTCCAAGGGCGGGATCTACCCCGAATACGTAATCGCGGCATACGTCGCAATGAAGCGACGGAAGCCGGTGAAGTGGGTCGAAACCCGCACCGAGCATCTCGTCGCGACCCATCAGGGCCGCGGGATCCGAGCCCGAATGAAGCTCTACGCACGGAGGGACGGCCACGCGCTTGGCATGAAGGCGGACGTCCTCGTCGACGGTGGCGCGTATCCGCTCGAAATGGGCGGGTACCTTCCCGGGTGGGTCGGGTATCAGCTCACGGGCCCGTACGCGATCCGGAACGCCTACGTAGATGCGAGGACCGTGTACACGAACAAGGTTCCCCTCGGACCCTACCGAGGTGCGGGCCGCCCAGAGGCCGCATTCTTCATCGAGAGGATGATTGACATCCTGGCGGACGAAATCGGGATGGACCCCGTCGACGTGCGACTCGCAAACGCGAGCACCCGGCGCTTTGCCTCGCCCCTTGGCCTTCGGGTTGAACCCTTCAGGCCGTTCCTCGAGAAGGCCGTGCGGGAGCTCGGCTACCGGAGAAGGACTCGAACGGGCAGTGTGGGCTTCTCCTGCTTCGTGCTCATCCCCGAATCGGAAGGTGGAGAAGGCGCGCGCCTCGCAGCGCAGGACGGACGACTGAAGGTTTGGACGGGCGGCCACGGCCATGGCCAAGGTCACGAGGTCTTCGTCCGGAATCTCGTGAGGACGGAGCTTGGGGTCCCACCCGACCTCATTGACATCGAGAAGAGCGACACGGACGCCCTCCGGCAGGGGGTTGGCAGTTGGGGCAGTCGGTCCGCGATCCTCATCGGGGGCGCGATCATCGAGGCGGCACGAAAAATCAAGGAATCCGTCGCCCGGAAGCATGGTCGCTACTCGACGGCCACACTCCTATCTGGGACGTTCGACATCAGCGTCTTCTATAAACCTGGGATGAAACTGGACTCGTTTGGCGCGAACCTCGTTACTGCGCGCCCGGACGAAACGGGGGTCGTGCGCGTCCAGGAGTGCGCAGCGTATTACGATGTGGGGCGGGCACTCAATCCGCCGATGGTCGAGAGCCAGATCGTCGGCGGATCGATCCAAGCAATCGGTCAGGTGCTCACGGAGGCCGCGATCTACGATGAGAACGGCCAGCCCTCCGTCGCGAGTCTCGCGGATGCAGGGCTGCTGACCGCGATGGAGATCCCGAAATTCTCCGTCAAACACCCGAAGACCCGGTCCCCGCTCCCGCACGGAGCCAAAGGGGTCGGGGAGAGTCCAACGATCGGTGTGCCTCCGGCCCTTGTGCGGGCGATCGAGAAGAGCGTGCGAAGGCGCCTGACGCGTACCCCGGTGCAGCCCACGGACCTCGTCTAGGGCCTCAGGTGCTTTCGGAAGAACTCCGTGATTTCCGTATAGCACTTTACGCGGTTCTCGAACGTGAGAACGTCGTGCCCCTCGTCGGGGAACATCAGGTATCCCAGGTCTTTCCCGATCTTTCGCAGGTGATCGACCAGGTCCCGCGATTCCTGTTCGACCACCCGCGGGTCGTTCTTGCCCTGGATTACGAGGAGCGGGCACTCCAGATTCTCGATGTGCGTACGAGGCGACCTCTCCAGGAGGAAGTCCTTGTCCTTCACCGGGTCGCCCACAGCGATCGCAAAGTACGGTTTCCAGGTCTCCGGAATCCGGTTCATGAACGTCACGAGATCGTAGGGTCCGAACATGTCGCACCCTGCCCGCCACAGTTCCGGGTGGCGGCCGACGAGGGTGAGCGTCATGTACCCGCCATAGGAGCGGCCGACGACGGCCGTCCGAGACACGTCGATCCGGTTGTCCTTCGGGAGGACCTGGGTCATCGCGTGGACGTGGTCGAGCCGGTCCTTGCCGCCCCAGTCCCTGTCGACCTGCTTCATGAAGCTCATCCCGTACCCCGTTGAACCCCGCACGTTCGGCACGAACACGGCGAATCCATTGAGAATCAGAAACTGGATAAGGGGCATCGAGAACCACGCGAAGTCGGGACGCTCCTGGCTCTGGGGCCCGCCGTGCACATAATACACGAGCGGGCGGGCACCCTTGAAGCCGAGTTCCTTTGGCGGGAGGTAAAGCCTGGAGGAGATTCGCGTGCCGTCGTACGATGTGAACGAAGCGTCCTCGCCCGACGACAGGAGTTTCTGCGGGGTCCCGAGGACCTTCTCCTTCGTGTGGCGGACCACCCGTCGCGGCGTCCCCTCGATCGTGAAGATTTGCGTCGGCAACGTGGCGGTCGAGAAGGAGAGGGCGTACCGGTCCCCCTCCTTGTCGTAACGGAGCGATTCAAGAACGCCATTCGCGAGCGGTGGCCTTCCGACAATCGGCCGACTCAGCGTCATCCGACGCCTAGCCGCGTCAAACGTGGCCTCGTAGACCCACGAGCTGCCGTCGATGTTGTAGCCCACGAGGTACCGGTTCTTCCGCGTATTGGAGATCCAATTCAGTTCCCCCTTCCCTCGGTGGGCGACGCCCGAGACCGAGACGGGTGCGATCTTTGAGGGGTCCTCGAGGTCGAGATACCCGAGACCGCCACTGTCTTCGAAGAGGTAGTTCACAAAAAGCAAGCCGCGGTCCCCCGCCACGAAGTGCGTGCTGCTGATCCCGTTTGGCTTCACGACTTCACCCGGGCTTCGGGCTTCGAGCAGCTTGCCGTAGACGAGCTTTCGATCGCGCCATTCCTTCTTCCAGAGATAGACGAGGTTGTCGCCCGCCGTGTATCCATCGAGGACCGTGACCTTCGAGTGATTCTCGTTCCGTCCGTCCGGGAAGCAGCCCCACTTGCTCTCGCCGAGCCTGACAAGTGTCCGTTTCTTCAGGTCCGCTTGAAACGCCCGATTCACGGGCTCCTTGCGCGAGTCCGCATGGAAATACGCGAGGTTGCGTTTCGCGTCGGCGTCCACGAGGTGGACGCGGTGGTCTTTGAACTTCTCGACGAAAATCGGCTCCGGGACACCACCGTCCATCGGGACGAACATCGGCATGTAGTTCTCGTCCCCATGGTCGTCGAGCATGAGCAGAATCTTCCCGAGCTTCGGGAAGACATAGTAGAGGTAGCCGGTGACGAGGTGCGGATTGTGGAGCACGATGTCGGGCGGGATCATCGACTCGGGGACACTCCCGCCGTGGTCCATTGCGTACAGGCTAAGATGCCCGCTTAGATTGCTCACAAAATACAGGCGATTTCCGACGACCTGCGGGGAGACGAAAAGGCGTGCGGAGAGAAGCGATTCGATCCGGGGGGTGACGACGCCGGAACCGGCGCCCAGCTGCGACGACATAATGAGGGCGAGTCCGCGAAAGGTCTTAACCCCTTTGGGGACGGCTCAAGCTTTCATCGGGTCCAGGTACACCTCCATTTCCAGACCCTGGTACATCGCCTTCCCCACAGTCTTGGTTGGACCATAGCTGGCTTGCGGCCGCGGAGAATAGCATCATTGCGGCACTCGTCATCGCCCTCGGGCTGCTCAGACGTCGAAAGTGAAGGTGGTGGGAGCACCGCAAGTCTGAAGTCGCCAGCCGCCGGTCGAGAAGGCGGCGGGTTCCATGGCGGTCATCGGAGTCGACACCGTCGCGATTGTCGTCGCGAATCGCCGGAGGGCGGTCGCGTGGTATCGCGACGTGCTCGGCCTTGAAGTCGCATACATCGGTCCGAACGACCCGAACGCAGCCTCTGGCGAAGGGACGCCTGACAACCCTGGGCACTGGATCGAACTCGGACCCTTCCGCCCGCGGACGCGCGTGCACATCTGTGAGATGGAGGGCAAGGTCGCGCCCGGACCGACCGGTATCACGTTCGTCACTTCCGATATCCGCGCCGACTACGAGAGGATGCTCTCGAAGGGTGTGAGATTCCTGTACGCGCCGAAGCTGATGGACTGGGGCGAATGGCTGTGTGAGTTCGAAGACCCCGACGGGAACCAGTTCGACCTGAAACAGCCAATCGATGCCGGATCATGGACGACATGAAGCTCCGGCCGAGTGAGCTCCGAGGATTCGACCCGCGCGGTTTTCAATTCCGCATCACCGACTAACAAACGGGTTTCCAGTGATGAAAAAACGCAAAGGGAGACGCTTGGCCTTTGTGACCCCGATCCTCGAGGACGTTCCGACCTCGAAAGTTCGGCGACCACCATCCACGATCTGGACCGCGGGCCCCTCAACTGTCAGGCCATCGTGCACATTCCTCGTGATTCCGAGTGCGCGGCAGACCTTCCCCGGACCGTTCGTCGGGAGCGAGATGTTTTCGAGCGGCTCAAGCGCGCGGATGAGGACGGCTTCTCCGGGCTGCGTCACGAGGTTCATGCAGTACACGCTGTGAATGGAGTAGACATAGAGAGTTCCGGGGCCCTTGAACATCGATTGGTTCCGTCGATTCGGGCCGCGATACGCGTGGTTCGCGGGGTCGTCCCGTAGATATGCTTCGTCCTCCACGATCGCGCCGGACTTCCAACCGCCGCGTCGCCTCACGCGGACCACCTTCCCGAGCAGGTCTGTTGCGACCGCGACCGTGTCTCGGTCATAGAACCTCGGCGGGAGCAACCAACCGGCCGCCTCGTGGCCCATCAGGAGGGAAGAGAAGTTCACGAGGGAAAAGCTATCGTTCCACACTGCCGCTCCTCTGCCGGGCGTGGTCGCCAAGGGTTCATGTAACCACCGGATCCATCATCGTCCGGATCGCATCCCGCCGTCGTGTCGTGCTCCTTGCCTTCGCTGTGGTCGCCGCCTTGGCAATCGCGGGAATCGTTGCGACCCGTCTTCCAAGTTCATCATCACCCTCCACGGGAACACCTCTTCCGCCCACGCCGCCTCCGTCGCCATCGCCGTGCAAGGAGTCTATGGGCTCGGGGTACGCCCGTTGCATCGAGAGGAACGTGACGCGTGTTGTCGACGGCGACACGGTCGATGTGAGCGGCGGCTTGCGGATTCGCCTCGTCCTTGTCGATGCCCCTGAGATGAGCGAGGTCGGTGGCCCTGAGGCGAAGACGTATCTCGAATCCCTGTGCCTTAATGCGTCTGCCCTGATCGATGAGGACGACTTCCAAGTTGGGGATGACCCGTATGGTCGCGTCCTCGCGATCGTCTACTGCGGCGGCATCAACGCAAACGCTGCCATGATAAGCTCGGGCCGTGCCGACACTTACTACACCTTTTGCTCCTCGAGTGAGTTCGGGAACGAGGCATGGACGGGGTGCTCAGCCCCTCCGCCCCCGCCTCCTGCGAACTGCGACGCGGCGTACCCGGATGTATGCATACCGTCCCCGCCCCCAGACTTGGATTGTGCGGACATCCCCTACCGGAAATTCCGTGTTCTCCCTCCAGACCCTCATCGCTTTGATGGCGACATGGACGGCATCGGGTGCGAGAGCGGATAGTCTGCTTCTGTGAAACCGGCAATCGGACTTGAG
>CAYOUM010000003.1:0-5999 GCA_964407185.1 uncultured Methanomassiliicoccales archaeon
CACCGCCATCGCAAAGAATGCGGCTGCGAACGCGAGATGGGCGACGACGAGGTAGGGATTCAATTCTGATAGCACCGTTGCTCCGCCGAGAATCGCCTGAAGGACGACGAGGACAAAGGCCAGCGTGGCGGCGAAAACGATCCGTCGCTCGTCCCTGCGGTCCCGCCAAGCGAACGCCGTTGTGACGAGGACGAGGACTCCCACAATCGCGGCGATTGTTCGGTGCGTCCATTCGACCGCGGTCGCAGGATCGCTCAGGTCTGGGATCAGCTGCCCATGGCACGTCGGCCAGTCCGGACAACCAAGGCCCGAGCCCGTCTGGGTCACGAACCCGCCGGCGATCGTCAGCGCGAACGCGCCGAGGGCAGACGCTGTCGCAAAGATCTGAAGTCGCGTCCAGGCGAACGTCAACGGCCTCCGCCACCCCCGCCCCCACCACCGCCGGGCTCATACCCGGCCGTGGAAACGGGAACGGGTTCCTCGAGCGGGCTCTTCCAAGGCTCGGGGCCGCGGTCCGCCCACGGGTCCTCCGTGACGACGGGTCCGGCCCAGCGGCTTTTGATCACATTGTAGAAGAACGGGAGCTGCCCGAGTCCGAGGATGAACGCGCCGATCGTCGCGAGCTGGTTTAGCGGGAGGATCAGTGGCTGGAACGGCAGGAGCACGCTGTAGTCCGCGTACCGCCGCGGCATGCCCATGAGCCCGAGGAAGTGCATCGTGAAGAACACAAGGTTGAGCCCGACGATCGTGAGGACGAAGTGGAGCACGCCGAGGCGCTCGTTGTACATCCGCCCCGCCATCCTCGGGAACCAGAAGTACACGCCTGCGAAGAGTGCGAGGACCGAGCCGCCGAACAGCACGTAGTGAAGGTGCGCCACGACGAAATACGTGTCTTGGACCTGATAGTCCACCGGAATCGAGGCCTGGAACACGCCACTGATCCCGCCGATGACGAACATCGAGAGGAATCCGATGGCGAACAGCATCGGTGTTCGGAGCAGGATCTTTCCGCCCCACATCGTCGCCATCCAGTTGAACACCTTCACCCCCGAAGGGACGGCGATCGTGACGGTCGCGATCATGAACGGGACGCGCACGCTGATGTCGATGCCCGTCGTGAACATGTGGTGGACCCACACGGTGAACCCGAGCAGCCCGATCGCGACGGTCGAGTACGCGATCGCCTTGTATCCGAAGATCGGCTTCCGGCTCAAGACCGGAATCGCTTCAGAGATCATCCCCATGGCGGGCAAGATCATGATGTACACGGCGGGGTGGCTGTAGAACCAGAACAGATGCTGGTACAGGAGCGGATCGCCGAGCGATCCTCCGCACGCCGCGAACGTATTGAAGAAGCATGTCCCAACAAGACGGTCCGTGAGGACCATTGTGAGGCCCGCCGCGAGAACCGGGGTCGCCATTAAGATCATGAACTGTGTCACGAGCACGGACCAGACGAACAGGGAGAGGTTCCGGAACGTCACGCCAGGGGCCCGGAGCTTGAAGATTGTCACGAGGAAGTTCACGGAGCCGATGATCGAGGACGTTCCAATGATCACCAACCCGACGATCCAGAAGTTCACGCTGGCGCTCTCCTGGATCGTGAGGGGTGCGTATCCGGTCCAGCCAACCGGTGCGTTTCCGATCCAGATCAGAATCGCCGCAGGCGGAATCATCCAGAAGCCGAGCGCGTTGATTCGCGGGTACGCCATGTCCTTCGCGCCGATTAGCAAGGGCACGAAGTAGTTCGAGAAGCCCGTGAGCACGGGGATGATGAACAGGAAGATCATCGACGTGCCGTGCGTCGAGAACAGACGGTTGTACGTGTCGTTGTCGACAATCGTCTGCCCCGGAGCGTACAACTCCGTTCGCATGAGGAGCGCGAGGACGCCGCCGAGGATGAAGAACGTAAACGACGCGACGATGTAGAGGATCCCGATGTCCTTGTGGTTCGTCGTCGTGAGCCATCGCATGAGACCGCGGTGAGCCCCAGTCGCATGCGCTTCCGTGGCGGTCGCGGTGGCATAGGCCATGTTCAGAGACCTCGGAGGCAGTTCGCAACTATTCCTGTGCGGTGTAAATAGCTTGCGGGGCGGCTTTGTGAGTGGTGTGCGAGTGTCATGCAATCAACGTGAGGACAAGGATGGCGACGAGGCCGAGGGGGACGAGCGGCAAGTATCGCAGGACGAGCGGCTCGTACCGGAGGTGCATGTAGTACAGCGCGACGAGGGAGCCCTTTGCCACGGCGGTCGCCATGAGGAATACAATCTGCTCAGGCTTTTCCAGACCAATCGTCGGACCGAGCGTTGGTATCTGAACCTCGATGATCGTGATGAACGCAAGGAACACAAACACGAGGAGGTATGGCTTCCGGACACTGTGGACCGCCTTGCTGACCCCCGCCGCGAATCCTTCGGTCTGCGTTTCCACTGCCATGGACACCTCAGATTAGGTACACAATCGGGAACAGGAAGATCCACACGATGTCGACGAAGTGCCAGTAGAGGCCGACGAGCTCGACGGCCTCGTGATTTGCCTGGGAGAACCAGTTCCGTTTGAACGCCTTGTAGCTCAGGTACGCGAGGCCGATTACTCCGCCCGTGACGTGCGCCCCATGGAACCCCGTCTGCATGTAGAAGGCGGTGCCAAACGTCGCGAGCTCCGGGCGAATCAGGTTCTGCCACGGAGTGAGGTGCTCCACGAAGAAGAGTGTGTTATATTCGTATAGCTGGATTGACACGAAGGTGATGCCCAGCGCAAGGGTCGCGAGGAGGAACAGGCGAAGGCGGAGAATGCTCCCCCGTTCAATCCCCTTGAGCGCTTGGACCATCGTGAAGCTGCTCGCGATGAGAATGAACGTGTTGACGGCCGTGATCGGGATGTTCAGAGGCGTGTCCGTCGCGGGATTAGGCCAATACGAAGCTCGGGTGCGGAGGGCCAGTGCATTACCGATGATTGCAGAGAAAAATAGAATCTCGGAGAGAATGAAGATCCACATTCCGAGCTTTCGAATACTGACCGCGCGGAAGATGCCGGGTTCCGTTGGCTCCTTGAATACACCGAATCGAATGCCCCGCGCGTCTTGCCAAAGCCACCCGCCGAGCGCGGCGACGAACCCTACGAGACCGGCGACGAGGAGGTATTGATTCGTGATGACGCCCGCAAACGCGAGGCCGCCCATTGTCGCGATTGCGAATGGCCAGATGCTCGTGTGGTGTTCTTCGCCCGCGACGTGTTCGCTCGTGTGCGAGGGGTGCTCCTCCATTACGACGGCCCACCGCCGGCGCGCAGAACAGGCGGCCGCTAATGAAGATTGCGTCCCCCGCCAAACCTTTTTATTCGACACTGGTTTGCGTGGGCCGTGCGTCGCTCGCGGCGGTTCCTTCTCGCCGTCCTCACGGTTTTCCTCACCGCACTCTCGACGATGCCCTTCGCGTCCGCCGTCGATGCAGCTTCGCCTGTGCAGCGGGCGATCCTCGAGCTGTTCTTCATCATCCTCCTCCTTTCACTCGTGATCGGAGTCCTCGTCCACGTCGTCCTGCTGTTGGCGGTGAAATGGTATCGCGACACTCCATGGTGGCGTCCGCCCAAGGGCGGGCCGCGAACCCACAACCGACGCCTCGAAGTCGCTTGGACGATCGGCCCTGTTGTCATCCTCGCGGCCGTCGCGATCCTGACGATTTCCGCGCTCGGTGCGATCGAGCGGCCTGCGGCGTACGACTACAAGATTCAGGTGATTGGAGCCCAGTGGGTTTGGCTGTTCGAGTACCCGGAATGGAACGCTACGGTCACGGGCCTCCGCTCCTCCGGGACATTGTACCTCGAGGTCGGGAAGACCTTCCTCCTCGAGGTCACGTCGAGAGACGTCATCCACTCCTTCTACGTGCCCGACCTCGGGATCAAGATCGATGCGGTTCCGGGCATCACGAATATCTTCTGGGTTCGCGTCGACCGGCCCGGTACATTCACGATCAACTGCGCGGAGTTCTGCGGGGCGGGCCACTCCGAGATGAACGGTGAGGTCCTTGCATTCGCGCCCGGAACGCAAGCCGTTCCGTATGGGCCGCCGCCGTCCGCAGGACCCCCGCCGGTCTCGGACGGAACCGGGCTCATCGTCCCCGTCGAGTTCAAAGAGGCCCCGGGTCCCTACGGTCGATGGTCGATCAATCCCTCCCGCCTTCAATTCGGCCAGGGAATCAAGGTGACGCTCCAGGTCTACAACAACGAGACCGCCCCTCACCAATTCAGGATGGCGGCGCCCTACGACATCGTCGGTGCCGTGCTAGATCCGAACGGCCCACCCGACGATATCACCTTCTGGACGAATAGCACCACACCCGGAGTCGATTACTGGTGCGATATCGCCGGCCATAGGGAGCTCGGCATGTTCGGGAATCTGAATGTGACCGGCCCGCGGAATCAGGACATCGCCCTTACGCCAACTGGGATCAGCCCTGGGTTTCTCGACCTCGGCCCGGGACAGACATTGACGATCACCGTGCGGAACCAGGACGCCATTTCTCATACCTTCGAAATCAGTGCTCCTTACGGAATTTCCTTTGGCACGATCGCTGTGGGGGCCTCGGTCGCACAAACCGTGACGTTCAACGCCACGACAGAGAGTGCGACGTTCGGGGACCTGGGCGATTCTCGCTTCGTGGGTGGGCTTAGGGTGTCGGCCATCGGGTTCACGCCGGCCCCGCCCCCACCGCCTCGAGGCTTCCCGGTCCTCGAGGTGACGTTCACGCTTGTCGGCGTCGCGGGCGCTGCGGCGTTGTGGCTGAACGTCAGACTTGCGCGTGACGCGAGACGCCGAGAACTGATGCCGCCAGAAGAAGAAATCGAGTGAGTCCATTCAGTTTCCTCCCGTGAGCGACGAATCCTTACGAGTCATCACCGAAGGCTTATTACGGGTCCCTGTTTTTCCGCGCCGTGGACCGCCTGGCCTACGACGTCGTGATCGTTGGCGGGGGTGCCGCGGGCCTGCGGGCGGCGATTGCCGCGGCGGAGACAAACACATTCCTTCGGATCGCAATCGTGTCAAAGGTATACCCAATGCGGAGCCACACGGTCTCCGCGGAGGGCGGAACCGCCGCCGTGATGCGGGACTACGACTCATTCGACCAGCATGCGTTCGACACCGTCAAGGGGAGCGATTACCTCGCGGATCAGGACGCCGTGGAGTTCTTCGTGCGGCGTGCCCCGGCGGAAATCGTCCAGATGGATCACTGGGGCTGTCCATGGTCACGCGAACCTGATGGTCGTGTCGCCGTCCGAGCGTTCGGTGGGATGAGCGTGAAGCGGACCGTGTTCGCAGCGGACAAGGTCGGCTTCCATATGCTTCACACGCTGTTTCAAACCACGCTGAAGTACGAGAACATCGAGCGGCTCGACGAGTGGTTCGTCACCTCGCTCCTTGTCGAGGGTGGGAAGGTCGTCGGTGTCGCGGCGCTCGACCTGAAGAGCGGGACGATCGAGGCGATAGGTGCGAAGGCCGTGGCCCTCTGCACAGGGGGCGCCGGCCGCATTTACGAGTTCACAACGAATGGGTGGATCAAGACGGGCGACGGGATGGCGCTCGCCTACCGCGCGGGGGTTCCACTGAAGGACATGGAGTTCCTCCAATTCCACCCGACATGCCTTCCAGGCACAGGGATCCTCATCACGGAGGCGGCCCGCGGAGAAGGTGGGTACCTCGTGAACAAAGACGGCGATCGATTCCTCAAGCGATACGTTCCGGAGAAGATGGAGCTCGGCCCGAGGGACATCCTTTCACGGGCACTTATGACGGAGATCCATGAGGGGCGGGGAATCGAGGGGCCCTATGGCCCGCATCTCCACCTCGACTTGCGGCACCTCGGCGAGGACGTGATCGATCGCAAACTCCCGATGGTCCGCGAGCTTGTAGAGGAGTACATCGGCCTCGATCCCGTGGAGAAGCCGATCCCCGTGCGGCCGGGACAGCACTACATCATGGGCGGTGTTCACACGGATGTCCA
>CAYOUM010000003.1:6009-14712 GCA_964407185.1 uncultured Methanomassiliicoccales archaeon
ACGGGCATGGCGGGCCTGTATGCAGCCGGTGAAGTGGCGTGTGTCTCGATCAATGGGGCCAACCGCCTCGGCTCGAACTCGTTGAGCGAGTGCCTCGTGTTCGGCGCGGAGGCGGGGCGATCCGCCGCGTCGTACGCCATGTCATTGCCCCCGATCTCCGCATCGAATCCGGTGACAACCCTCGCGAAGGTCGAGGAGAAGCGCATCTTCGACGGCCTGTTGAAGCGGGAGGGTGGGGAAAGCCTCGCGGCCGTGCGTTATGAGATGCAGCACGCGGCCGAGACCCACGTCGGCATCTTTCGAAGCGCCTCGGGCCTCGAGAAAGCGATGAGCGCGATTCGTGACCTCCGAAAGCGCTTCGAGCTCGTCGGCGTCCGCGACAAGGATCCGTTTTTCAACACGGAGCTCACGAACACGTTGGAACTCGACTTCATGCTCGAGTTGGCGGAGATCATGGCGCTAGCGGCGCTGACTCGCAAGGAATCGCGAGGCGCGCATTACCGAACGGATTTTCCGAAACGGGACGACGCGAACTTCCTCCACCATTCCATGGCGGTCCGGACGGCGACCGGCCCGCGACTGGAAACCCGCCCCGCGACGATTACGAAGTGGCAGCCCGCCGCGAGGGTGTACTGATGGCCGAGAAGACGATTCGCCTACGGATCCTGCGGTACCGACCCGAGCGGTCCGAGGAGACGTTCTACCAGGTCTACACGATTCCGTATCGCGATGACATGGTCGTCCTGGACGCGCTCAATTTCATCAAGGACCACGTGGACCCGACGCTCACGTTCCGGTGGTCGTGCCGGATGGGAATCTGTGGGTCCTGCGGTGCGAACATCGACGGCGTCCCGCGCCTTACCTGTGCCGTCTTCCTGAGGAACCTCCGGCGGCGACCCGTGACGATTGACCCCCTTGCGAACTTCCCGATTCTGAAGGACCTTGTCGTGGACATCGACGACTTCATGGAGAAGTTAGAGAGTGTGAAGCCGTACATCATCCGAGAGGGGGAGAGGCCCCTCGAGCGCGGGGAATTCCGCCAGACGCCGGAGGACGTCGAAATGTTCCGGCAGCAGAGCCTTTGCATCAACTGCATGCTCTGCTATTCCGCGTGCCCCGTGTACGGACATGACGACCAGTTCCTCGGCCCCGCCGCCTCTGCTCTCGCGTTCCGTTATCTCAAGGACTCCCGCGACCAAGGTTCCGATGAGCGAGTGCCCGCAATCTCAACGAAACACGGGATCTGGCAATGCACGTTCGTCGGCGAGTGCAGCGTCGTGTGCCCGAAGCAGGTGGACCCTGCGGGCGCGATTCAGCAACTGAAGGCGCTCGCCGCAGTGAAGACGATGAAAGCAATGCTCCTCCCACTCGCGTCGAGGTGAGGCGATGGCCGCAGAGACGATTCGAAGGCCGTACGTTCGCCATCGGTCTGCGCTCTGGTGGACACGGAATTCCCGATACCTGCTGTTCCAGATTCGCGAGCTCTCGAGTGTGTTCGTCGCCCTCTACGCTTTCCTTTTTCTCTTCCAGCTGTGGGCGCTTCGCGGGGGTCCCGGCTCGTACGCGGCGTTCCTGGACTTCTGGTACTCACCGCTGATGATCCCTGTGAGCCTCGCAATCCTCGGGTTCACCGTGCTCCACGCGGTCACCTGGTTCCTCCTCACGCCAAAGGTCCTCGCGGGACGTTTTGCCCGCAGCGCTGCATCGAGTGTATTCGTCTTTGTCCTGATGCTCGCCGTGTGGATTGCGGTTTCCTATCTGGTCGTGATAATCCTGTTCAATCCGCCGGCTCCCGTCACTCCCTCGGGAGGTCACTGATGCGGAACCGGAGGGTCGACGCGATCGACAAGGTCACGCCGATGACGTGGGGTCTGTTCTCCGTCGGCGGCTTCATCGTCGCGTTCCTTCTCCCGGTCTTCATCGTGATGAACGGCCTCGCGTATTCCTTTGGATTCGTGTCGTTCGATTCGGTTGACTACGACGCGACCCTGACGTGGATTGGGAACCCGCTCGCGAAGATCTTCATCGTCGTCCTCGTCGGAGGATCGTTATTCCATGCGATGCACCGAATCAAGTACATTCTGTACGATTTCGGCGCACACCGCCACAAGGCGGTGCTCGAGCCGCTTGTGTACGGGATCGCGGCCGTGGGAACAGTTGCGGCCCTGTTCCTTGCGTTCTCATTCCCGTGAATCAGGGCGTGACCGCGTAAACGAGGTCCTTTTCCCGGACCCTCTCCTTCACGCGGATTCCGACGCTCTGACCTTTCGCCGCCCTCCCGACGGGCTGCTGCTCAATCTGCATGGACTCGACGGGCTGCGTGAGGTTCGTTGTGGGACCCTGGATCTGGACCGTGTCCCCAACCTTCAAGTCGCCATCCGTGAGATTGATTGCGGCGACGCCGATTTTCGAGAAGTAGTGGAACACGTGCCCGACTTTTTTTCGTTCCAAACCACCACCGTGGGCCTCATTCCCAAGGCGGACGATAAAGATTGCCCGCCGCGCGCGTCGAGCGGAGATCGCGTCGCGCAACGGTATCTCATCGAGTTCGAACCCGTACACACCAGGAGCGAGTCGCATGCCCGAGCAAAGGTTTAAACGCGGCTCACCGTTCGTCGCCCGCGGGGACCGTCCTTTCATGGTGATGCCACTCAACGTTTTAGAAAAGTCCATCAACAAGCGGGTCCAGCTTCTCCTTAAGGACAATCGCATGCTCGAGGGGAAGCTCGTGGGCTATGACGACTACATGAACATGGTCCTCGAGGACACGGAGGAGACGAGGGAGGAACAGGTCCGCCGGATCGGCACCGTCGTGCTCCGAGGAAACAACGTCGTCGCGATCGTCCCGCGCTGAGCCCTCCCGCAAACTCCATATCCGGGCCGGAACTTGCTTCGCTGGATGCAGGCGGTCATCATCGCAGGCGGGCTCGGCACCCGTTTACGGCCCTTGACATTCAACCGTCCGAAGGCACTTGTGCCGCTGCTGAACAGACCGCAGATCTTGCACATCCTCGAGCGACTGCCGCCGAGCGTGGACGAGGTGTTCATTCCCGTCAACTACATGTTCGAGCAGGTCCGCGATTTTTTCCAGGAGTTTGACACGGGCCGAACGGTAACGGTGATCGAGGAGAAGGAACCGCTCGGCACCGCGGGCGCAGTACGGAATCTCAGCGACCGGCTCGACGGCACGTTCGCCGTCTGCAATGGGGACGTGATCGATTCCCTCGACTTCGCCGCGTTCCTGAAGTTTCATCGGAAGGCGCGAGCGCTCGCCTCGGTCGCGCTGTTCGAGGCCGAGGAGCCTGGCGCGTTCGGGGTCGTCTCCATGGAGGGCCGCCGCATCACGAGGTTCGTGGAGAAACCACAGGTCGGCACGGCGCCATCGCGATTGGTCAACGCAGGTCGATACCTCTTCGAGGTCGAGGTGCTCGACGCCATCCACGCGGGCCGGGCCGTGTCCATGGAGCGGGAGGTGTTCCCCGGGCTCGCGGACAAGGGCGTACTGAACGGCTTCCCGTTCGAAGGGTACTGGAGCGACGCGGGAACGCTCGAGGGCTACCTCACTGCGACCTCGATGCTGCTCGCGAACGGCGGGGCTGCGATTGATGCGACCGCACACCTTGCCCGCGCGCGGATTGACGGTGCCGTCCTCATCGCAAAGGGTTGCGTCGCCGCCGGGCGTCTCGGCCCAGATGTCGTGTGCGGAGCGGGATGCCGCATCGAGACCGCGACCGTCGAGCGGTCCGTGCTGCTCGATTCGGTCCTGGTCGAGTCCGGCGCCACCGTCCGGGGCTCGATCGTCGGGGAGGATTCCTCCATCGGTCCGGACGCGACCGTCGAGAACTCGATCATTGGGGACGGTGCTCGGGTGAAGAAAGGGCGCCGCGTGATTGGGGAGCGGATGGCGGGATGAATCGCCTCTTCGGGACGAACGGGATTCGTGGCGTCGTCGGGCGGGACATGACCGTGGACCTGGCCCTCGGCGTCGCGAAGGCGATCGGCTCCTACTTCAGGCCAGGACCCATTGCCGTCGCTCGCGACACCCGAACGAGCGGACCGATGCTCCGAGACGCGGTCGTTGCAGGCCTCACCGCGACCGGCCATTCGATCGTTGACGGAGGCATCCTCCCCTCCCCTGCGCTGCAGTACCTCGTTCACGGTGGCCATTTCGCCGGGGGCGTCATTGTCACCGCATCTCACAACCCTGCGGAGTTCAACGGAATCAAGGTGATCGATCCGCAGGGGATGGAGATCTCGCGCCCGGAGGAGGAGGAAATCGAGGCTCTTTACTTCGGTGGGCGATTCACACTCGCCGACTGGAAGGTCGTTGGCCAGATTGCAACGGACGAAACCGCGGCCGAGCGATACGTGGAGGGTATCCTCTCCCGCGTCGACGTGCCCGCCATCCGTGCGCGTCGGTTCCGAGTCGTGCTCGATTGTGGGAACGGGGCGGCCTGTGTGACCTCGCCGCCTCTGCTGGACCGGCTCGGTGCGGAGGTCATCTCGTTGAATGGGCATCCGGACGGTCGCTTTCCGGGTCGGCCGCCGGAGCCGGTTCGCGAGAACCTTGGGGCGTTGCTCCGGCAGGTGCGGGAATCGAACGCCCACCTTGGCCTCGCCCACGATGGAGACGCAGATCGGGCAATCTTTGTAGATGAGCGCGGCGAGTATGTGTTCGGGGACCGAAGTCTCGCACTCGTCGCGCGGGAGGTTGTCGAACAGAAAGGCGGGCTGGTCATCACGCCCGTCAGCTCGTCGCAATGCCTCGAGGACGTCGTCCGCGCGGCGGGCGGAGCCGTTCGCTACACGAAGGTCGGCGCACCTCTAGTCGCGCGGGCGATGTACGAGCTCGGGGCATCGTTTGGCGGGGAGGAGAATGGCGGGATGATCTTCCCAGAGCACCAGTTCTGCCGCGATGGCGGGATGGCCCTCGCGAAGATGCTCGAAATCCTCGCGCACCACGGTCGCCCGCTCTCTGCCCTGCTCGGTGCGTTGCCTTCGTATCAGCTCCACAAGACATCCGTGAGGTACCCGTCCGAAGCGCGGGATGCGATTCTCGACCGCCTTCGGACGCTCACGCAAGGGAATCGGGTCGACGACATCGATGGGGTGAAGGTGTACGTCGACGATGGTTGGTTTCTCGTCCGACCCTCGGGAACGGAGCCGATCTTCCGAATCTTCGCGGAGGCAAAGACGGAGGAGCGGGCGAAGGCGTTGGCGGCGAAGGGCGAGGCCCTCCTTCGCGCCGCGATGGCGGCTCCCTAGAGGAACGGGACGACGCCTGCGACCCCCATGAGAATGTACGCAATCACGCCGCCCGAACTCGTCGCGACGAGGTTCACGGTCCGCTTCCCGATGTAGCCCCTGGACTCGAGGGTCTCACCCAAGAGGCTATCGATCTGGCAACCGACGAATCCGACGATGACGGGAATCGCCAGGAGGAGCGTGTCGGCGGGCATCGTCGACGCAAAGTCGTACGCAGGTGGGTCAAGGTTGAGAAACAGCCATCCGAAGAGGGCCGTGTAGAGCGCAGCCCCGAGTGCGCACAGTGTACCAAGGAACGACACGGCGCCGTCGGTGCCCGGCCGCACTCTCCGCCCGCTCAAGATGAGGTACGCGTTCGGCGAGAGAACACCAATCTCACTCGCGAGGGTGTCCGCGCCCGCGACGGCCAAGACGGAGATGTATAGGAGCCCACTCACAGACCATGGGAGGAACGCGGTGTCCGAGAACGCGAGGACCGCGACCGCGACGGGTGCTATCCCGTTCGCGAGAACGTTCGACGCCCGCCGTTCACCGCGCCGCCCCTCCTGTACGCCAAGGGCTTCCTTGAGGGCGAATCGGTAGCGCGTCGCCACGAAGCTCGAAAGGAGAAAGAAGAGGAGCAGCAGGAGCCACGTGAATTGACCGAAGACCCCGACGAGGAGGCCAACGAGAAATGCGGCGGCGGAACCGTCCCATGTCAGCACGCCTTTCACGTACGCGAGCGCCGAGAGGACTCCGCAGAGGAGGACGATGATGAGGAGAATCTCGAGCGGGGGCAAGGGCACCGGCGTGGATTCGACCCTCCCGGTTAAATCTTTTCAGGCGTCCCAGAGAACGCGTCGAGAGAGGCCTGGCCCGATGACCGGCGGCCCTCTGCAAACTTGGCCAACGCCTGGTCGATCCGGGACGGCGAGAAATCAAACTCGTCGCACAGCATCGCCTTCGCTCCTGCGTTGTCGGGGTCTCGCCACACGGGTCGGATGTCAGGATGGACGCGGGGATGGAGGAAAATCTCCCGCACTTCGTCCAACCCCTCGATCTCAACGCCGGCCTCCGCGAGGAAAGGTTCCGCGCGGCCATGCTTTCGAATGGCTCCAAGCGCCTTCTTCGGGCCGATCCCACGGACGCCTTCGTTGAAGTCCGTCCCGATGAGGATTCCGATATCGACAAGCTGCTCCCGCGTGACCCCGAGGTCGTCGAGAACACGCTCGAGCCGGATCTCCTCGGGTTCGATGTCGACGTACACCTGCTTGCCGGGGAGCTTTCGTTTCCCCGTGACGGCGAGGTTCTTCACGAGAACGGGCGAACCGAACAGGAGCGCATCGTAGTCCTGCGAGACCACCCCCCAGGCCGTCCCCTCACGTGCCATCGCCGCCGCCTGAGCCTCTCCCTCCTCGGGCGCTTGGACCCAGGGGACGCCGAGGATTTCGAGGAGCCTCCGGCTCTGTTCGACCATGTCGGCCGTCAGGCGCGACGTCTGCATCGCCTTCGTGCGGGCCCGTTCCAAATCTCCGACCTCCACGGCCTCGCGCCACTCGTCCTCGGCGCGTCGTTTCACCTCGACGCGGGCCTCAATCGTTCTCGCCTTGCGGCGGGGAGGTACTCCGTCGAACACAAACACGGGCCGGATTCCGGCGGCAACGAGGTTGCTCGTTCGGTAGATGAGACCGCTTAGATGCGATGTGTTACGTCCGTGTCGGTCCTGGAGAGGTGTCCCGTCGGGTTGCCGGATGATCGACAGAAACTGGTACAGCGTGTTGAACGCGTCGATTGCGAGGACCTTCCCGCGAAAGTCCTCGAGACCTCGTGGGCTCGGTGTGACGAGGTCCGAGAGGTTGACGCCCATCGGGCCGGCCACGACCCGCGCTGCCAAGAACCTTTCTCATGGAGCGGAGGCCTTCACGGAGATGAGGAAGTTCTCCTCCCCGAGCGTCGCCTCGACGATGTACCCGTCAGTGAACGGATCCTGGACGATCTGGACCTCTGTGGAATTCGTTTCGCGGGCGATGAAATCGGTCCATGCCTTTAGCAACTTCGCGGCCTTCTCGCTCGCTCGGATCCGAGTCTCGATCCTCCCCTCGTTCGTGAGCCGGAGGTCCTTCCTCATGTCCTTGATAACGTTCACGAGTTCCTTTGCGTATCCCTCGCCGAGGATCTCGGGCGTCATCTCCGTGTCGAGGTACACGACCCCATCATCGTACGGTTCCTGAATAACGTGCTCCGGCACGCTCTCCGTGAACGTAACCATCTTCGGGTCGATGCGGACCCTCTGGCCATCGATGCCCACGACGTATTCGTCCCGCGAAAGCCCCGCCTTGATCTTCCACGGGTCCTGCGATTTGAGCAGGATTTCGATCTTCCGGGCCCATACCTTATATGCGGCGCTCACGACCTCGCGATCGACGTGCACCTGGACTTTCATCCCCCGCCACATTTCGTTCTCTGCGACGACATCGAGCTCCTTCGTCATGCTCTGCGCGACGACGAGCTTGCGGAAGGACTGGACTGCATCGTACACTTCCTGGGATTTCGCTTTGACGGCGAGCCGCTTGACGGGCCAGTGCCGTTCGATGCCCGCCTTTGCCTTGGCTCGGGAGACCGCCTCGAGCGTCCTCCGAACGACGTCCGTGTACACGGACAGCTCCTCCTCCGTGACATCGATCATTCCGCTTTGCCGACCCGCCTCCGCAGCCTCGCGGACTTGGCGGGCGAGGTCTGCGGCGGGCGCGGCAACGGCCTTCGTGACCCATTCAACGATTCCAACGGCCTTTGGGTACGCCTCCCGCTCCATGAGGTCCCGGGCCCACGCGAGGAAGTCCTGGCCTCCCTCGCCCGTGAGACTGCCACGCTCCGCAAGGCGGACTGCCTGCGATATCACACTTCCCTCGAGGGGCCCGAGGTCCGCGCCCTCCGCCGCCGTAACGGAGAGCAGCTTTCGAATCACCGTCGCTAGGCCTTCGAGGCCCTCCAGGTCGCCGTTCCAATCGGACAGCCGATGCCCAAACTCGTCTTCCACCTGCTTCAGAATCTCGATCATGTACAGAGGGAGCCCGCGAGGTTCCTCGCCGCGGACAACCACGACGAGGTATTCGTGCGGCCCCGGTTCGATGAAAACGTCGACACCGCCCGCGGTCGCTCGTCTTAACCCTTGGTTTTGAGGGTGACGCTCCGGCAGTACAGATCGAATCGATTCGACGAGCGGATCGAGGTGGGGCCGGTCCGCGAACGGCACGGCAGCCCGGTGAAAGAGGACCCGGACCTCGTCCAGCTCCTCGGCAAGCACGAAGATCATGGCGTCTACTGTGTCCTTGTCGTTCAGCGGGACCGGCAACTGGACGGCCACCAGGTTGAACCGTTTGATTGGGCTGCCGGCCGGGCACAGCGCGTTCTCGCCGCGGATCGGGTCCGCCCGCGGCGATGACCGCCTCCGCCATGAGG
>CAYOUM010000003.1:14722-16127 GCA_964407185.1 uncultured Methanomassiliicoccales archaeon
CGGATCGAGGTGGGGCCGGTCCGCGGTGGCTTGGAACTCCCGCCGCTCGTGGGCGAGCAGCGTGCCGTCACGGTGGAACGCCAGCGCATCCGTAACCGGGTAGGTTCCCAGTTCCTCGACCTGAATCTCCTTGCTGTCAGTCACCTCGAGCCAGTTCTCGTCGAGCGGGCGCCGGTACTTGACCTGAACATCGAACGTCGCGGCCCCTGGCGCCCTCGGCCTCACCCCGAATCCAACGAGCAATCGCTCGTTCACGTCAAGCTTCGAGACCTGGGGCAGGCCCGCGACCTCAAACTCGCCAACGACCGCGAAGTTCAGGTCTTTCGCAGCGACGTTTCCCTTGTTCGCGACCTCGACCTGGACTCGGTTCCACGCGCCCGCCTCGAGGGCGGAGAACGGAATCCCGACGAAGAGCCGCGGGTGGCGGTCGCGCAATTGATCCGTGATCCGCAGCCGTGCTTCCGTCCGAGCCTTCGCGACGAGCAGCTCCAGGTCTTTCACGTTCTCCTTGCGGAACGCTTGGTCCGCGAGCTCAAGGTACCGCTCCGTGTCCCCCACGTCGATGTTCATCTCCGCCGCTTCGCTGACCATGCGGGCAAGCGATTCCGTGTCCTTCCGGGCTTGGCCGAGAACCATCTTCCTTCGGTTTCGATCGATTGATTCGAACGCGCGTCGGAGATATTCCTCGAGGCGGCGGTGGTCCTTCCGCTGGATCGCTTCCTCGATTCGTGGCAGATAGGATTCCGCTTCGCCGACGTCGACACCGAGCGCACGCCCCTCCCGAATTCCCGAGACGAGTGTGGAGAGTTCCGATTCGACCTTCCGGCTCTCGACCTGAGATTTCGCGCGACCCAAGGAGCTGCGTACGTTCTCGGCGATCTCTCGCACGCGATCAAACTTGCCTCCGGCGAGCAACTCATCTGCCTCTCGCAGGAGCAGCTCCGCCTGGGAGACGTCCGCACCGAGGCCTCGAAGCTCTTCGATCGCTCCCCTCGTGTTCGTCAGGAGTTCCCGCATCCGCTCCTGCACCTGCCCCTCCGCAACGGTCGCCCTCTCCTTCGCGGCGTTGATGAATTGCCAGGCGGTCTCGAGATCCTTCTCCAGGTTCTTCGTCGCCTCCGTGAGGAGGGCTTCCACCTCGCTCACGTCCTGCCCGCTCTGACGCGCAATCTCGAGAGACCTTGCCATCGAGGTGACGGGACTCCCGGCCCATGCGCTAACCTCGGCGGAGGTGACTTTGGTTACGAGGATGAGCTTCCGAATCGATTCCTCGACGCCCTGAACTTCGTGAAGTGGTACAAGGACGGTACCCTGACCTACCGGCGGTCCTGCGCTCACGGGATCTGCGGCCCCGACGCGCTGCGCATCAACGGGCGGAGCCGGCTGGCCTGCAACGCGCTGGTGA
>CAYOUM010000003.1:16137-20671 GCA_964407185.1 uncultured Methanomassiliicoccales archaeon
CGCTCGAGGACCGTGCCGTATTTCCCCTCGACCTCTTTGAGGACTTCAATCATGTACAGCGGTAGGAGAGACGGTTCATCCCCGAGCAAGACGCATGCGAGGAACGCGTGCGGGGATCGCTCGATGAGGATCTTCGAATCCCCGAAATCGAGGCGTCTCAAGCCGACGCGTGTTCGCTGGCGGAAGGAATCCCGGACGAAATCCTGGACGACGGTCAGCATACCGGAGAAGATGTCCTCGTCGATCTGCTCCCGGAACTTTCTGGATTCATGGGCGAGGAGTCGGCCATCCGAGTGGATCAGGAACACGTCCTCCACAAGGTATGTGCCCGGCGAGTCGACCTGGACCTGCCCTTCATTTCGAGCCTCATAGCGATTCTCATCGAAGTACCTCTGGTAGGACACCGCGACCTCCATGGGAACCTTGCCTTCAGCCTTCGGCTTAAGGCCGACCTCGACGACCGCTGTTTCGTCGACGGCGATTTCCGAGATTGGGAGGAGGCCCTTCACCTCGACGTTCCCGTGGATCTTGATATCCACATTGCGGGCCGCGAGCGTGCCTTTGTTCTCGACTTCGAACGTGTACAAGTTCCATGCGTCGGCCTGGAGGCCCTCGCTCGGAAGGTGGAAGACGAGGTTGGGGTATCGGTTCTTGATGAAGTTCTGAACCTGTGCCCCTGTGCTGATTTCCGCTTCCTTGATCAGCATCTCCGCGGTCATCACATCGTTTCGGAGCAGGGCCTTTTCGGCTTTGCCGACGAGTTCTTCCGCCTCCTCGATGTCTGCTCCAACGCGTCGCGCGCTCGCAATCATCGCTGCGATACCGCGTAGCTTTGCTCCATGACGATCCGTGAGGTATCGTTCGCGTGCATCCTCGAGCCTTGCCGCGGACTCACCGATTATCTGTTCGAGCCGAGCGAGGTCACCCTGTTCCGCCGCGTGTTCGGCGTCCGCCAGGAGGGCACGGACTTCGTGGGCGTCGATTCCGAAACTGTCCGCTTCCTCGACAAGGGCTCGGATCGACCCAAGTTCCGCGGTCGCACTCGCGAGTCTCGCGGAAGTCTGCGCGGCCGACACACGCTCTTCGACTTCCTTGAGCAACGTTCCAAGTTCCTTGATATCACCTGCCTCCGTCGCCTGTACGGTCCGGCGCTCAAGTCCGTCGATGCCCTCCTTCTCGATCCCCGGCATCTCGCCCCGCTCTACTGCTCTTCGTGTTTCCGTGAGTCGCAGGAGGATTTTTTCCTTCCAGGCGGCGGCGAGGGAGTCCTCGATTCGTCTTGCGAACGACTCGAGGTGGTCAAGACGGCCCTCATTGATCTCCTCCTCGGCCTGCCGGAGCAACTCCGCCGCGGCGCGTACATCCGCGCCCGATCGCTCCGTCTCCTCGAACTCCGAACGCACGACCTTCAGACGGCTCTCAATCGTGGCCCGGGCCCGCTGCCGCCGGGCGTCGTCAATGATGTCCTCGATGACTTTCTTGTATTCGATCGCCTCAACATACCGCAGGTCCTTGATCGCTTCCTGGGCGTTCGCGAGGACGCTTTCCGCTCGCGGGATCTTGAATCCTTCCGACTCGGCTTCCGCGATTGCGCGGGTCGCCATCGCGACGAGGTCCTCCGCCGCGACCCTCAGGCCTTCGCGGACCGATTCGACGTCCGCAGTGATTGCATCGAGCTCCGTGTGCACAACGTCATAGCGGCCCGCCTCGAGCGCCTGCTCCGCGCGGGTCATGAACTCCTTGGCGCCAAGGATCTCGATGTCCGCACGGCTAAGGTCGTCGATCTGTTTCTTCATTCGCTCGATGGCCGCGTGAGCGGCCTCCTTCCGCTTCCGTTCCTCTCGGGCCACCTCCTCACGATGCTCTCGGATTCGGACCGCGACCCGCTGCTCGGCCGACAGCGCGAACTCCACGGCATCATCGAACTGACCCTGCTCGAAGTACGCGTCCACGCTGACGAGGATGCCGGTCGGCTCTGAGGTATCCAGGCCGAGGGCCTTCGCCTCTTCGATTCGGTCACGGGTCCTCCGAACGATTTCGTTTGCTGCAGCCGTGAGCTCGCCCTTCAGCTCTCGGGCTGTGTCTTCGACGTCCTCGAGGGTGACATCCACCCAGTCGAAATCACGTCTCTGAATGGCACCCTCGGCCTTGCGGAGCATGTCGTCCGCGCCCTGAATTTCGATATCCGCCTTATGGAGTTCCTCGAGCATCTGGTGAATGCGGAGAAGTCGATCCGTTGCCCTCGTCGAACGGTCGAGGACAACTCTGCGTTCCTCGGCAGTGCGGGCTTTCCGCGCCTCGGCAATCGACGTCTCAATCGCCTGCACGGCCTCGAGGACCCATGAATAGCGTTGCTCTAACAGCGCCTGCTCCGCGCGGGGGAGCAGTTCCTCTGCCCGCGTAGCAGACAAGCCCTGTTCCTTGGCATCTGCGAGCAACTTGCGGGCGGTATCAAGTCCACCCTCCGCGCTGCTCTTCAGTCCGGCGAAAAGGCTTCCCGTAATATCCTCCGTTGCAGCGATGTACGCCTCGGCTTCCTCTATCTTCTGGTTATCGAGCGCGCGTTGGGCGTTTGCGAGTGCTTCGCGGGGAGCCGTTACCTCAACGAAGTCACTCTCGATCGCGTCGACTGCAGTTCGCGCGGCTTCGAATCGCTCCCGCACCGCCAGCACTCTCTCAGCGGTCTTCTGTTGGTCATCCGCGCCCTGTCGTGCGAGTTCCTCCCGATGGCGTTCGATGAGCCACTCGGCGCGGGAGAGGGCGATGCGACCGAACTCGAGCGCTTCGGGGTACTTCTGCTGTGCGAGGGATTCCGTGGCGTTTTCCAGAATGCGAACCGCGTCGGGAACCGGTATCTGCTCCACCCCTGCGGTCTGAATCGCGCCGCGCGCTTTCGTGACCATCTCGTCTGCGGATGCTCGAAGTGCATCCTGGAGGCCGCGCACGAGCTCGTCAACCTCTTCGAGGAGTTTCCGGGCCTCCTTAAAGCGACCGGCCTCCGCGGCGGCTCGAGCTGCACCGATCTTTTGCTCCCCGTCGGTGATTTCGATGTTTGCCCTGCGGAGGTCCACGAGGCTCTCCCGAATGCGCGAAGCCTCAGCTGACAGTGCTTGGATCTGTTCGACATCGCGGACCTCCAATCGCTCCTCCAGGAGTTTCGGGACGTCGACCACGCGCCCGTCCGCCAGGGCCTCCTCGATTTCTGCGAGGATTGCGCGGGCCTTCGCCGCGTCCACTTTTCCTCCGCCCGCGCGGGTGACAATCGTTTCCACGCTCGTGCGGACGATCTCGCGGTACCGCGCCTCACGCGCGTGCTCTGCAGACCGTCGGGCAAGCGCAACGTATCGCTTTGCGGTCGCAAGATCCCGGGCCGAGACCGCCCCCTTTGCGTCCCTAAC
Organism: uncultured Methanomassiliicoccales archaeon; assembly: GCA_964407185.1. Classification (GTDB taxonomy): domain Archaea; phylum Thermoplasmatota; class Thermoplasmata; order RBG-16-68-12; family RBG-16-68-12; genus EA-19. The sequence goes on from CAYOUM010000003.1 coordinate 19,536, forward strand.
GCGAAGGTCGAACTCTACGGAATCCGCGCCAATCTTACGTAGGTCCTCAGAATCATACGAAAGAGATATGAGGCTCTCCGACAGTCGCCGGAGCTGCGCCGCCTCTTTCGTGAGGTCGAGGGCCTCTCCTGCGAGGACCCGGACGCGAGGATAGTCTCGATCCTTTAATGCAGCCCTCGCGGCCTCGAGCCGGGCGAGCGGTTCGAGGACGTTCGTCTTGCGGCGCTCCTCCTTGCGAACCTCGTGATCTGCAATGCGAATGGGTGCCTCCGCCTGTGCAAGTCGCTTCGCTTCTCGGATCCCAACGCGGGCGAGCTGGACGTACTTCTGGACATCTGCGTAGACGGCCCGGCGCAGCGCGTCGCGGGCGCGTGACAGAACCTGGCGGGTCTCCGTGAGTTCGGCGCCGGCCTTTCGCGCCGCTTCCGCCTCTGACTGCGCCTTTATCACATAGGATTCCGCGCGGCTGTGCTTCCGAGCGTCATCCGCCCACGCGGCCGCTGCGTCCACGTGCTTCTTCGCTTCGTCGAATGATCCACTCGTTGCGGCCTTACGCGCCTTCTGAAGCGCATCCTCCGCTCGCTCGACGTTTCCCGCACGTTCTTTGGCATGGGCGACCCGATGAGCCGCTCTGTCGTACAGGAATTGGAACCGTTTTTCGCGCCGCACCTCGAGCGCCTTCACGGACGCGCGTCGAAGGACCTTCTCCGCCTCGGCGAGTGCTCCTCTTGCGGCGGCGTCCCGTGCCAACTTGAGATTCTTCTCGAGAGCCTGGGTATCGACACCTACGTCCCGTGCTTCCTTCAGATAAAGATCTGCGCGCGCAATTTCCGCCTCGACTCGAGCCCTTTGATGGGCAATCTCGACGGCGCGCTTCGCGGCTCTCGCCATGAAGACCGCCCGGGCGTAGTTCGAACCCTCAACCGCCCGCTCCGCGGCGTCGAGGAGCCGCTTAACGGATGAAACGTCGCGGCGCCTATCTTCGTCGGGCCCGAGCGCTCTACGTGCGGACTCAATCGCGGCGCGGGCCTGGTCAGGCCCCGCCTTTTTGGTGGGCATATGCGCAGTGTGTGTACCGCAGGCGCCGCACACCTCAGCGCCTGTGGCCAGTGGGCTCTCGCACGCTGCGCACAGTG
>CAYOUM010000004.1:0-7936 GCA_964407185.1 uncultured Methanomassiliicoccales archaeon
GCTCCGAACGCCTCCCTGAACCTCTGCAAAGGCACCCCTCCGAATTGATCGAGGGGCGGCCGATTGCCACGGGAAATGTGCGGCCGGACCCAGTTGTAGTGGAAGACCAAGAGGCGGTACCAGTGCAACACATGACGGAGGTCGCAGCGCAGGGAGCAGGGCACGTACTTGTCGAAGGATCGAGCGCGGTCCTTCAAGGTCTCGATGAACCGCTCCACGTAGTTCCTCACGCCGCCGTGGACGACCTCGTGCTCCACGCCCAGGCGGCGGAGGGCCCAGGGATACCACATGCCTCCGTCCGTGAGGACTTTCCTCGGAAAGCGACCGTACACGCGGCGAATCGCCTGGAAGAAGCTACGGGCCACGAGGACGTTCCTCACCTGGGTGAGGGCGACGTACACGACCGCCCGCGTCGCCGGATCGATCGCAATCCAGACGTAGCACTCCCGTCGGCCCTCCATGACCTCCGTCTCGTCGACGACGAGGACGTCCGGCAGGGACCCACGGTGGAACATGTTCCCGAGAGCTGCCCCGAACCGTTGCACCCATGTCCAGACGGCGACGTGGCTCCTCCGAATCCGGTGGCGGAGGAGGTCCCTCACCCGCCGCAGGGACGATCCGCTCGCATAGAGGAAGAGGGCCCACAGGATCAACTCCGGCGGCGTCCTCCTCCGACCCACGATGCCTTTTTCCCGCAGGAGGCCGATGAGGCCTCCCGTCCCATCCCTTCGTGACACGTGTCATCCCAAAGCACGAATCAGGAAGGGAGGGACTTCCTTTATGCTAAGTTAACAGCACCGCACGATGGGCCGCACAAGGCTTATATGGACATCGGGCATCGGAACCCCTTCCCATGGCGAGGATTCACGCAAAAAGGAAGGGAAGGCACGGCTCGACCCGGCCGTTTCTCAAGGGGAGTCCGAAGTGGGTTCCCCTCGAGGCGGGCGAGATCGTAGACCTCGTTGTGCAGATGCACGGGGAGGGCTCCACCCAGGCGGTGATCGGAACCCGCCTCCGCGACCTTCATGGCGTCCCGGATGTGACGCTCGCCACAGGCAAGTCGATTCGAGAAATCCTCGCGGAGAGGAAGGTCGCACCCGCGATCCCCGAGGACCTCAGCGCCCTCATGCGGAAGGCCGTCGGCCTTCAGGCCCACCTGAAGATCCATCCAAAGGACCACTCGAACCAACGGGGGCTCCAGCTCGCGGAGGCGAAAATCCGTCGACTCTCCCGGTACTACAAGGAGCATGGCGTGTTGCCCTCGGAGTGGGACTACTCCCGCCAAGCAGCGGAACTCCAGGTAAAGTGAGGCCGAGCCATGGCGGTGCGCCTTGGGGACCTCGTGCCGAACGAGCTCCTCGCGCGGCTTCGGCGGGGCGCATCCCTCGTCGATCGCGTGAATCGCGTGCGAATCCTCGGCCACTACGACCCGGACGGGACCGCGTCCGCCGCCCTCCTCGCGCGGGCGATGCTCCGCCAAGGAAAGTCGTTCCATGCGTCGACCTCAACGGTCGTCGACGAGGACGTCGTGAGGCGGATCAACGAGGAGGGAAACGAGCTCGTGATCATGAGCGACATGGGCTCCGGCCAGCTCGATGCGGTCGAGAAGATTGGGTGCCCTTCGATCGTTCTCGACCACCATGCGCCCCTCCGCGACTCGACGACCGTCGTCCATGTGAATCCGAGCATGTTCGGCGTTGACGGCACCCGGCAGGTGTGCGGATCGACAACGACGTGGCTCTTCACACTCGCCCTCGACGAACGGAACTGGGACCTCGCGGGGGTCGCGATGGCGGGTGCGATTGGGGACATGCAACACCTCGGCGGGTTCACCGGCCTGAATGCGGCCCTGCTCGAGGAAGCCGTTGCACGGAATGTCCTCTCCCGCGAGCGAGGGCTCGCGCTTCCCGCGGCGCCAATCGCCGACGCGCTCGCCCGCTCCACCGTCCCGTACTTCGCGGGAGTCAGCGGGCGTGTCGATGCGGCCCGCACCTTGTTGAAGGAACTGGACATCGTACCCGACACTCCGGTGAAAGATCTCACGCCGGACGAGAGGAGACGCCTCACGTCCTCTCTCGCAACGCACCTGCTGAAACAGCGCGCTGATCCAGACGCCGTCGAGGCGCTCGTGAGAGAGAAACTCTGGTCTCCAACGGACGGCGTGTACGCAGACGAGCTGAGCGCGTATGTCGACGGATGCGCCCGTCTGGGCCACGAAGGGCTCGGCCTCGCGCTCTGCCTCGGGGACAAGGAAGCGTTCGCCCGCGCGGAAGACATTCGCCGGCAGTTCGACGACGTCCTGCTCCGGTACCTGTTGAAGCTCGAAACGGAGGGTCCTTTCACGAAGAAACACATCCAGTTCTTCTACACGGATGAGGCGACGACGGCAGGTTCCGTCGCGGGAATCGCGATGAACCACTTTCTCGATCCGATGAAGCCCACCCTAGGATTGAGCGTGATGAACCGGAGCACGAAAGTGTCTGCGCGGGCCACGAAAGGGCTCGTCTCGAAGGGGCTCGACCTCGCGTTCGCACTGCGCGTCGCGGCGGCCGAAGTCGGCGGCAACGGCGGCGGACACAACATCGCGAGCGGGGCGACCATCCCGCGGGCGAAGGAGGAGGCGTTCCTCACCAAGGTCGATGAGGTTGTCGGTGCGCAACTCACTCCAAAGCCGCCTGAATCATAATCAGTACGCAATTCTAAAATACGGACGCCTCATCCGCGCGGATGCCTGAGCCCGAAAGGATTCATGATGCCCGAAATTCGGAAGGACTACGTGACGGACACGTGGGTGATCATTTCCACGGTCCGGTCGAGTCGTCCCGGGGACGTCAAGGACCTCGGCAAGAAGACGCCGCCCGAGAAGTGTCCGTTCTGCTATGGGAACGAGCACATGACGCCACCCGAGGTGCTCGCGTACCGCAAGAGTGGCCCGCCTAATTCGTCGGGCTGGTGGATTCGTTGCGTGCCGAATCTCTACCCCGCCCTCCAGATCGAAGGGGCCGTGCACAGGCGCGTGAACCAGCTGTTCCATCGGGTGAACGGCGTTGGAGCGCATGAGGTCATCATCGAGACCCCCGACCACGAGGCGCACCTCGCCGCCCTGAGCGACTTCCAGTTTCAGGAGGTCCTCACCGCGTACAAGCACCGATATCTGGACCTGATCAAGGACAAGCGGTTCAAGTACATCCTGATTTTCAAGAACCACGGCGCGCGGGCGGGCGCCTCGCTCAGCCATCCCCACTCTCAGCTCATCGCAACGCCAATCGTCCCGCGGCGCATCATGGAAGAGGTGAACGCCTCCCAGCGGTACTACGAATCCACCGGCGGCACATGCATCTACTGCGAGATCGTCGAGACAGAACTCGAGGAGGAGAAGCGGATCGTCGCGGAAGACGAATCGTTCGTCGCCCTCTCGCCATACGCGGCGCGGTTCCCGTTCGAGACGTGGATCCTGCCGAAGGCCCATGAGATGGCGTTCGAGGACATCACGGACTCGGAGCGTGCCCCCCTCGCTCGGATGATGAAGGACGTCCTCGGCCGCCTGTACCAGTTCCTCGAGGACCCGCCGTACAACTACTACATCCACACGGCTCCCTGCGATCGAAAGGAGACGAAGTACCACTGGCACCTCGAGATCACGCCGCGGCTGACCGAGACGGCGGGGTTTGAGCGCGGCACGGGGTTCTACATCAATCCGGTGATGCCAGAGGATGCCGCCGCGATTCTCCGAGGGAAGGCGGGGCTCCTCGAGAAGCCCCATTAGCGACCGTCACCAAGGTTCTTGAATCGAAGCGTCCATCGCCGCGAGCCCATGCTGACGAAGCTTTCGTCGTTCTTCGATGGAATCTACGAAGCCCGCAACGAGGTCCCGATCTTTCGGCTCTTCATTAACGGACTCTGGCTCGAGGCGAGCGGAGGTGGCACGTTCGATGTTGATTCGCCGATCAACGACATCGTCGTGGCGCGCGTCCCGGACGCTGCGAAGATCGACGTCGAGGCGGCGATTGATGCCGCCCTCGCGGGGGCCCGGGCGATAGAGGCGATCCCGGGCATCGAGAGAATCGATCGGTTCGATCGCGCCCGAGAACTCCTCGTGACGCACAGACAAGACTTCGTCCGGGTCCTGACCGCGGAGGCGGGCAAGCCGCCGAAGGATGCGGAGGGCGAAGTGAATGCGACCGCCGATCGCCTTCGGCTGGCGATGCAGGAATCCCGGGAGATCATGGGCGAGTTCATCCCGGGCGAGTGGTCGAAGGACGCGAAGGGACGCGTCGCCGTCGTGACCCGCGTGCCGCTCGGCGTCGTGGCGGCAGTGTGCCCGTTCAACTATCCATTGTTCATCGCGGCGGCAAAGGCGATCCCCGCCCTGCTCGCGGGGAATTCCGTCGTCCTGAAGCCCGCGAGCGACACACCGCTCAGCATGCTCTTGTTTGCGCGCGTCTTCCAGGAGGCGGGGTTGCCGCCGGGGGCGTTCAACGTCGTCACGGGCCGCGGCCGAACGGTCGGCGACCTGCTCGTGTCGAGCCCAAAGGTCGCGATGGTCTCGTTCACGGGAAGCACCGAGGTCGGTGAGGCAATCGCGAAGAATGCGGGGATCAAGAAGCTCCACCTCGAGCTTGGCGGGAAGGGAATGGCAATTGTCCTGGAGGACGCAGACCTCGACCTCGCCGCCGAGAAATGCCTGGAGGGCGCCCTCAAGAATGCGGGCCAGCGATGCGATGCGATTTCCGCGGTCCTCGTCATTGATTCGATTGCGGACTCGTTCTTGGAGAAACTCGACCACTTGATGGCGGGCTGGAAGCTTGGCGACCCCAGGGAACCGGGCGTCAAGGTCGGCCCCGTCATCAATCGGCGGGCGGCGGAACGAATCCAAGGCCTCATCGACGACGCTCTCTCAAGCGGCGCGACGCTCGTCCGTGGGGGGAAGTCGCATGCCTGTTACATCGAGCCAACCCTCCTGGACCATGTCCCCCTGGAAGCGCGGGTCGCGTTCGAGGAAACCTTCGGTCCCGTCGCGACGGTGATTCGTATCAAAGACGATGAGGAGGCGCTCCAAATCAGCAAGATGTCTCGCTATGGCCTCGACTCGTGCGTCTTCACAAACGACTATCGCCGCGTGTGGAAGATTGCACGTGGGATGCGCGTCGGCGAGCTCACGGTAAACGATCATCCCCGCCATGGGGTCGGATATTTCCCGTTCGGAGGGAGCAAGGCGAGCGGGATTGGCCGGGAAGGCATCGGATACAGCGTCGACGAGATGACAGAACTCAAGACGGTCGTCTTCAACTTGGAAGACTGAGACGATACCTAAGATCCGAGAACCTTCTCATAGAGCGCGCTGTACTCCTTTGCGGATGCGCCCCAGGATAAATCGCGGGTCATCGCTCGTTGCACGAGAGCCTTCCACCCACGGCCGCCCCGATAACAGTCGATCGCCTTTCGCGTCGCGTCGAGGAGAGCGGCGGGCGCGTAGGCCTCGAACGTGAATCCGTTCCCCTTCGCGGGGTCGGCCGATACGTCGACGATCGTGTCCGAGAGGCCTCCCGTCGCCCGCACAATCGGGACGGTCCCGTATCGAAGGCTGATCATCTGTCCGAGACCACACGGTTCGAACTTTGAGGGCATCAAGAAGAAATCGGAGCCCGCGTAGATCCGGTGGGCGAGCGCCTCATCGTACTTCAAGAACGCGACGAACTCGCGATGGGCCTTTGCAATGAGTGCAATCGGATCCTCGTACTTCTTCTCCCCGGTTCCAAGGAGAACAACTTGAGCGCCGAGCTTGGTCATCTGCGGGAGCGCGGGGATGAGGATGTCGAACCCCTTCTGTTCCGTCACGCGCGACACGATTCCGAGGAGCGGGGCCCTCGAATCCTTTGGCAAGCCAACCTCCTCTTGGAGGGCAGCCTTGTTCTTCGCCTTCTTCTCCATCGACGACTTCGAGTACCGCTGATCGATGAGCTGATCCTTCTTGGAATCCCAAACGTCGTAGTCGATTCCATTCAGGATCCCAGATACTTTCGCGGCGCGGGAGCGCAAGAGGCCGTCAAGCTTGTAGTCGTAGGGCTCCGTCTGGATCTCCTTCGCGTACGTCGGGCTAACCGTGTTCACGCGGTCCGCATACACGATGCCCGCCTTCATGAAGTTCAGTTGACCGAAGAACTCGACGCCTTCCGGACTCCACGTCTCCGGCGGCAGGCCTAACCAGTCGAACACCTCCTTCCCGAAGAGACCCTGATGCTGCATGTTGTGAATCGTGAGGACCGTCCCGATCCTCTGGTACCGCGCGTCGCTCGAATACATCGTCTCCAGGAACGCCGCCGCCAGCGCGGAGTGCCAATCGTTCAGGTGGACCACGTCGGGCCACCAGTTTGCGACGGGAAGCAAATCGAGAATCGCCTTGCAGAAGAATCCGAAGCGCTTGCCGTCGTCCTCGTACTCATAGACCTTTGGCCGATCGTACAAGGGAGGATAGTCGATCAGGTACACGGGCACGCCGTCGATGCTCGACATCTTCAGCCCCGCTTCGTGCCTCATGCCGCCGATCGCGACCGAGAACGGCCCGAGGTCCTCCTTCACGCCTCGGACCATCTGGTACTTCGGCAACACGATCCGGACATCGTGGCCGACCGCCTTCAGGGCCTTCGGGAGGCTGCCGGCGACATCGCCCAGCCCGCCAACCTTCGCGAGCGGATACGCCTCCGCGGACGCGAGCAGAATTTTCATCCGAATCCCGCGGGGCCACCTATGTGCCCTACTTAAACGTGCGCGCATCTCGTGCGGGACCGGAAGGTATATGCGAGCCGGTCTCGTGAGGGCGCGAGTTCGCAACGATGACTCCGACCGAGGAAGGATCAATGCAGCACGTCGCGGTCACAATTCGTGACTTCCAGCCGGAGGACTACCCGGCAATCGTGGAGATTGAGAACCTCGCCTACCCGGAGCATCCGACGACGGTCGAGGAACGCCGCTTCGAGGATGAGACTTTTGATCGGAAGACGTACGTCTGGCGCCGGTATGTGGCCGTCGAACCCTCCACGAACACGGTGGTCGGGGAGGCGGACTACAACCATCTCCCCTGGGCGTACAATCCGGCGCGATTCGGAATCTGGTTTGCTGTTCACCCACAATGGCGACGGCGGGGAATCGGAAGCCTTCTCTATGAGAAGGTCGTCGCAGACCTTCAGTCGCACGGAGCGACCCAGCTTCGCTCCTGGACTCAGGAAACGCAGTCCGACACCATCGGATGGCTCCGACGCCGAGGATATGGGGAACTCCATCGGACCTGGGAGTCCCGCCTGGACGCCCGGGGGTTTGGTATGGGAGCCTTCCGTGGCTATTGGGATTCGCCCGCGGGCATCGAGATCGTAACGCTCGCGGAGGAGCTGGCAAGGGACCCCGAATGTCTGAAGGAGCTGTACGAAATGCACTGCGAGCTCGCCCCGGACGAGCCGCGGGTGGACCCCTTCACACGCGTTCCGTTCGAAACGTGGCGGGAATGGGTCATCAATAGTCCGCGCTCCCTACCTGACGCCTTCTTCATCGCAAAGGCGGGGGATCGGTATGTAGGCCAGTCCGACCTCAGGAGGTCCGAGCAGTTGTCGGACGTGCTGTACACGGGCTTCACGGGCGTCCGGCGGGAGTACCGCGGCCGCGGGATCGCGATGGCGCTCAAGCTGCGGGCAATCGACTACGCGAAGCGCCACGGGCATCGAGAAATCCGGACATGGAACAGCACGCTGAACGCGCCGATGCTCGGAATCAATGTAAGGCTCGGATTCGTCAAGCAGCCTGTTTGGATCACGTTTGGGAAGGACCTCACCACGGAGTGACGAACGCCGGCTCCCGCCCTTCCGCAAGCCCGAAATGAAAGCCTTGTATCCACGAGGACATTCATCGAACCGCGAATGGGCGAGATAAATAGCGAGATCCCCGC
>CAYOUM010000004.1:7946-16369 GCA_964407185.1 uncultured Methanomassiliicoccales archaeon
ATGACCGCATCTCGTTAAGAGGCGTCCGAGCCTACCCCCGCGCAATGAGCCCGCTCAGAACTTCGACGCCCGCTCGACATCGTTGAGGGATCGCCCTGGAGCCCATCGGTCACATCGTATTTGTCCTGCACGCGCACCTCCCATGGGTGCTCGGCCATGGGGAGTGGCCCCACGGACAGGCCTGGCTCCATGAGGCCGCCGCGGAGTGTTACATCCCGCTCCTCCGGATGATGGATCGCCTAGCCGCAGATGGGCGGAGCCCACGGATCACGATTGGACTCACCCCCATTCTCGCGGAAATGCTCGCCTCGCGAAGATTTCAGAAGGACTTCGCGGCCTACCTCGAGGCGCAGGTCTCGAAGGCGGAACGTGACCATGGAGCATTCGCCGCTCTCGGCGACAAGGTCCCCGCACGCCTCGCGGAGACTTGGGCGACGTTCTACTGGGATGTGCGGCGCGATTTCGACGAGACCTACGGTCAAGACATGGTCGGCGCACTCCGACGGCTGCAGACGGATGGGCATATCGAGGTGATTACATCCGCCGCCACACACGGATACTTACCTCTCTTGGGACGGGATGAGGCCGTCAACGCTCAGATCCGCGCGGGAGTTGCGACGTACCGCCGCCACTTCGGGATGGCGCCCCGAGGAATATGGTTGCCTGAATGCGCCTACCGTCCCGGATACGAATGGTCGCGACCCGTTGGACCGCCGCGGCGGTTCGCGCGAAGGGGTCTGGAATCGTCCCTTGCCCGCAGTGGCCTACGCTACTTCTTCGTGGACACGCATCTCGTCGCGGGTGGGGCGCCCCTCGGAACGTATGGGGATCGAATCGAAGGACCTCCGCCAGCCGAGTCTCGTCCCGCCACCGGGCTCTCGACCCATGAAGCCCATGCCGTTCTCGATCGAGCGTCCCGCCGCCGGGTCGCTGTCCTCGCCAGGGACCCGAAGTCCAGCGTCCAGGTCTGGAGCGCGGACTACGGCTATCCAGGCGACGGGGCGTATCTCGAGTTCCATCGCAAGAAGGGCCCGGGAGGCCTCCGGTACTGGCGAATCACGGACCGGCATCTTCCGTTGGATGACAAGATCGTCTATGACCCTAGCGCTGCGGCGTCTCGGGTGCAGGCCCATGCAGACCACTTTCTCCACACGGTCCGGGAAACGCTCTCACGCCACTGGGACGAAACGGGTCGGGCGGGCGTCGTTGTCGCTCCCTTCGACGCGGAGCTCTTTGGCCATTGGTGGTTCGAGGGCCCGAACTGGCTCGAGGCCGTGCTTCGCGGCCTCGGGGAGGACGTCACCGCGGTCACGGCGTCGGAGTTCCTCTTGCAGCAGCCACCACGGTCGGTGATCGCCCTCCCGGAGGGTTCGTGGGGCCAGGGCGGCCATCACTGGGTGTGGCTGAATGAGAACACACAGTGGATCTGGGAACGCGTGTACGCCGCGGAGGACGCATTTCTCGATCTCATGAAATCCGCAATTCGACGACGGGACACGCTCCCCACGAGGCTTCTTGTCCAGCTCGCGAGAGAACTACTTCTCCTCGAATCCTCCGACTGGCCGTTCCTCATCACGACGGTCTCCGCGCGGGATTACTCGGAGGCCAGGGTGCAACTTCATTGGGAGACCTTCCAGCGGCTCCTCGACATGGCGCGCCGCGGAGAGGGAGGACCGCTCCCCGCGATGGAGCTTGCCTGGCTCACGGAGGTGGAGTCGCGCGACGACCCGTTTCCGGACATCGACCTCCGGTGGTGGACGGACACGAGGTGAGCGAACCTGAGGGTCCTCTCCTTCCACTTCCACGGCTACCAACCCGGCGATATTCTCCGGTGGCTGGAGCCGGATCCCCTCAAGCCGCAGCGATTCGAGGAACGAAACTCTCCGGTAGCGCACACGATCGGCCCCCACCGTGTGTCGGGCCGGAACTGGACGGACGCCGTGCTTCGGGCCTATGGCCGGATCGAGACTGTCCTCGAACGCGTTGCAGGGTCGGCGTCCGTGGACATCGAGCCGCAGACCCTCGTGTGGCTCCTCGGGCGGGACGAAGCCGCGTACCGCCAGGTCATCTCTGCCTATGAGCGGGGCACGATGGCGCTCGTGGTCACGCCCCCGTTCCACCCGATCTTGCCCCATCACCATCGACTCGAGCGGGAGGCGCTGTTCGAGCTCATGATCGACTTCTACGCTCCCCTCCTTCGACGGGCACAACCTCGGACAATCGGCCTTTGGCTCCCCGAGGCCGCGTACTCCGCGGACACCGTCACAAACTTTCTGGACTCGGCGCGGAGGGCGACGATCCACTACGAGGGCCTCCCGGACCTCGTGCATCGGATCCACCTCATCCTCGATGCGCGACAGCTCGGCGCAGCGGAGGAAGCAACGACTGCCTGGGGGAAGACGGGGCTCGACGGCGGGGTCCCATTCGCCGCGCGCGATCCCGTGCTGAGCGGAGACTTTGCGTTCGGTGCATCGACCGCGGAGAAGTTCGCGAGCAAGGCGGATGCCCGCGGGGCGAGCTCCCTTCTCGTCGCGAGCGATCTCGAATCGCTCCTCGCAAACTCCCGCCAAGCGGATCGGTTCGTCGGAATCGTCGAGGCCTTGCGGGCCCATGACATCAAAGTCACATTCCCAATCCCGCCGGAGCGGCCGATGACCGCCGACGTGCTGGACTTGTCGAGCTGGTCGGACTACGACGAGCACCTCATGCACGGGCGGACCTCGGACACCCGGTGGGCGGGGATCCGACGTTCCGACGGGCTCGTCCTCTCTCGCGTCCACAGGGGAGAGGCGCTCTCTCAGCTCTGGAAGCATGCCTTCACGCTTGGGACGGAACGGATCGAGACGGCGATTCGAAGATCCGCAATGCTGGTCCTCAAGGGACTTGGGGTGGATCGACGACACGACGCGATCCGTCGCCTCGCCGTCGCCTATGGGCGCCACGTGTTCCATCCGCACTATTGCGCGTTCGGCCTCGCCAGAGAGGAGATCGACTTCGCGGGGGCGGCCGAGGCCATCTTGCGAGGGAAGGTCGACGTGGAGACCGCAGGGTACCTTGCCCGTGGGTACCTCATGCTCCTCATGGGGCTCCGGTCTGACGCCCGGTTTTGGGACAACCCCGACACGCGCGTGACGTTCCAAAACGTCGCCCTCCTATCACAGGCGGTCGTGGACATGTCGGAGGCGTGTGCGCGGGCGGGCGAACGGGAGCGGGGCACTCGTTTGATGCGCATCCTCCGCGCAGCATTCCTCGAGTTCGCGGACGCCTATGGCCACGGGTCGTTCGGGGACCTCCACGGTGTCGAGGGCTGGGAAACCTCGGAAGCGGCGTGGCTCCGATCCCTCCAGTCCGAGGTGCCCGCGCGGTCGGGCTACGATGTCTTCCGCCGCGCGGCGCTGTACAGCGTAGGTGATGCCTTCAGAAAGATGCCGTCCGCGGATGTTCAGGCCCGCGCCGAGGAGATTGTCGCGGACACGGGCCACATCGTCGGCGAGGCCCATGGCGGGTGGGAGAACCCGACGTGGTGTGAACACCGTCCCTAGCCCACGGCCGGTCGACGAATCGCCGGATGCCACCGGAACCTTCATTGAAGTCGAGTGGACTTCTGCGTCACGCCATGAAGGTGGCAATCTTCACGTGGGAGTTCCCGCCGAACATCTACGGCGGAGCAGGAGTCCACGCGAAGTACATCGCCACCGCGCTGTCCAAGCTCGTCGAGGTCCAAGTGCGCACGTTCGATACGGGGCCGCCGCCGGAGTTCCCGAGCCTGAAGGTCTGGCGGTACCGGCCCTCGGTTCATGGCCTCGCGGCACCCGACCCGAAGTTGGCGAAGGCGTGGGAGGTCCTCTCGTTCAACGTGAACATGGTGTCCGACCCGATCGACGCCGACATCGTGCACACGCACACATGGTACACGAACTTCGCCGGTGCGTTAGCGAAGGAGACGTACGGCTCGAAGCTCGTCGCGACCGTCCATTCCCTCGAACCGCTGCGCCCATGGAAAAAGGAGCAGCTCGGTGCCGGGTACGCCCTGAGTTCCTGGATGGAGAAAGTGGGACTCCAGGCGTGCGATGCCATCGTGGCGGTGTCCGAGGACATGAAACGCGACATTCTCAAGAGCTACGACATCCCCGCGTCCCGCATCCATGTGATCCACAATGGCGTGGACCCCGAGAAGTACCATCCGGGGGATGGATCCGCCAGCCTCGCAACGTTCGGGATTCGGAAGCCGTTCGTGTTGTTCGTCGGACGCCTCACCCGCCAGAAGGGAGTGTTCGATCTCGTCGACGCGATGGAGCACTTCCCCGAGGACGTAAGCCTCGTCCTCGCGACGGGGAAGCCCGACACGCCAGAAATCGAGGATGAGCTCCGACGCGTTGTCCACGCGGACCCACGAATCGTGTGGATCCATCAGATGCTCGGGGACCCGGATCTCGTGGATCTCTACAATGAAGCTGCGGTCTTCGCGTGCCCCTCCGTATACGAGCCGTTCGGGATCATCAACCTCGAGGCGATGGCATGCGAGACGCCCGTCGTTGCAACGCGCGTTGGGGGGATCAAGGAGGTCGTCGTGCATGGCGAGACGGGGCTCCTCGTCCCTCCCGGGGATCCCGTAAAGCTCGGCCGCGCGATTGCGAAGCTCATCGAGAACCCGACCCTGGGCGCGCGCATGGGCAAGGCCGGACGCCGCCGCGTGTCTCGTTACTTCACGTGGGATCGCATCGCGGAGAGGACGCTCCGGCTGTACCGGTCGCTGACGTGAATGTCCTCTCGGTTCGCACCCGCCATCGATGCCATGGACGCGGCCGTGCGAAGCTCGTCGCAATTCCGGTCGTGGCTCCGGTCCCGCCGGTGGTGCGGAGACGCCATCGGAATGAGGACGGAAGTCACGGTCAACGACCGGGCCGTCCTCGCAGAAACGAGCACCGAGGCACTCGTCCTGTTCCTCGCAGTCGCGCACGAGCCGGAGAGCCAGATCATTGTGCACCTTCCCCTCTCCCTGTCGATCGTGCGAACCGCACCCGATGTGTTCGAGCTTCCTGTGGGCGAGCAGCGTTTCTATGTCAACGAAGCCGAGCGACGGGAGGCGTTCGCACGCTTCCTCGTGGCGGGCTTCCAACGCGAACAACGCATCCCGACGGAAGCGGGGGATGTCTTGCAGTTCCGCGGGACACGGACCGCCGCCTTCCGTGGAATAGGACCCGACGTCGCATCGGACACATCGAATCTTCTCGTTCGAATCGAGACCGCGGACGGCACGATTGTCTTCAAGAGTTACAAGCTCCTCGACGTGCGGAACCGCGAACCGGAGATCCTGAGGCGCCTCGACACGAAGGGATTTCACCATGTCCCAAGGTATGTCGGAGAGCTCGCACTCGGTCGCGATTCCGATCGGGTTGTGCTCGGCGTTGCAACGGATCACGTCGATGCAACTGACCTCTTCTCCTGGTTCGGGCAAGGTTGGCGCGATGAGCTCGCGCCTCACGCGCCGTCGACCATCTCCTTCGAAGAGGCGGGCCTCGATCTCGTCCGGGGGCTGGGGGCTGCAACCGCAGCATTGCACGAGGCTCTTTTCGAGCGCCGTCCCGGTCCGTTTCACGCGGAAACCTTCGGCCCTGAAGATGGCACGGCAGCTCGGCGAGCCGCCCTCACAAACCTGGGGGATGCCCTCCGGCGCCTCGCAGTGCTCGCGAAAGCGCAGGACTCGGAGGCCGCGGGTGTCGCGGCGAAGGCGCGAGCGCTCCTCTTCGACAACCGCCCGAGGATTGAGGAAACCCTGGCGGGACTCAATGCGGGCATCGGCACGATGAAAGCCGTCACCCATGGGGATCTCCACCTTGCCCAGGTCCTGCGGCGGGCCTCCGATGGCGAGATCCTGTTCATCGATTTCGAGGGAGAGCCCGCACGGCCCCGTGGGCAACGGTCCCTACCGCTACCGCCGATCCGCGACGTCGCGACGATGGTTCGGTCCTTCAGTTACGTGACCCACTACGCTTGGCGGGAGTTCGCGTGCGGGGACGCCATGGCGGCATTGGCCCTGCTCGAACCGTCGCGCCTTTCCGGATCCGAACGGGCCGTCGCAGATCGCCTCCTCGCGTGGGAAGGCCGCGCGGCCGACGGATTCACCCGCGTGTACCTCGAACACACGAGCCTCTACCCGGGCTTGGCCGAGGACGAGGCACTCCAATTCCTGAGGGGATGGATGATGGAAAAGGCGCTGTACGAACTCAGGTATGAGCTCACGCACCGGCCCGCCAACGTCCTTATCCCTCTCGCGGGGATTCTCGCCATAGCGACCGTTCGTGGTCGCGGTCCAGGGCTCCTCAAATGATGACGCGGGCTGAGACAGCCCAGACCGCAATCGCCCTGCGATCCCCGTCAATAGGTATCGAGCAGACGGGAGACTTCTCGCGTCTCCAGATGCTCCTTGAGCACCGAGGACTCGACGACCTCAACGTTCCGTTCGAGCAGTGCGAGCTCCTTCTCCTCGAGCGCGTCCGGGGACACGGGGATGAGAACGATCGCCTTTCGCTGCATGACGAACTCGTTCACGTGCTCGACGAACATGAGCGTTTGAAGGAACCCGTTGTTCACGGAGAGGTACTCGATTCCGTCGAGGAGGATCATGACGACGCCCTGGTTCTCGTCGATGAATCCGGAGATCAGCTTCGCGAGAGATCCGAGTGCCGTGGGGTTGTGATAGTCCTGGCCGGGTGTGTGACTCAACCAAATCACCCGCGAATCCACGACGCCTCGCTCCCGCCGTACCCGGTCGGGGTACTGCCGCGTGATCACAATTCCGGGCATCTTCTGCGTGAGCATCGAAAACAGACGGTAGCTGATGTCCGGCTTTTTCTCCTTGATCACGTAGCATGCCCCGGGCTCCAGGGGCATCGCCTCCGTCCCAGGAAGTTGTTCCGCCGACGACTCCATCGAACCCCTCGACCCAGATTCGCTGATTCCCATCCTCAATTCCTACATCCGTTTTCGGTGTTTTAACGTTGCTTCGATATTATCAGAAAGAAGCCTCGCGGGAATCCCAGGGAGCGAAATCATCGTCGTCTTCCCGACAACCCCCTCGCCGCTCACCTTCGCGTCGATGAATCCGAGCGCGTCGAGGTCCCGGAACGGCCGGAGCGGCCGTAACCCCGGCGGGACGAGTATGACCGCGGGGCTTCTCGTTGAACTCCTCGCACACGAGGGCGTACGCATCCTCGGCTTCGCCCGTCGTGATGTACGTCTTCTTCCGAATCCTCCGCGCAATCGCGAGGAGGACGAGCTTCTGGGGCGTGTCGAGGTCCTTCAGCCGTTCTTGCAAGTCGCTCGGCGTAACGCTCGCCTTCGCGGCCCGTACGTTCTCCGGACCGACCTCTCCGGCGAACTCCTCGTCCGCGAGCGCACCCGCCCGCTCGAGGAGGTCAATCGCGTACCGCGCATCGCCGTACTCGGACGCAACATCCGCAATCAGGTCCACGAGCTTCGAATCGACGGTCCCGGGATGGAACGCGAGTCCCGCGCGGATTGCGAGGATATCCTGCAACTCCGCCGCCGCATACTTCGGGAATTCGACCGCGTTCGTCCGGCGGAACGTGCTCAGGGCGGCGGCATCGAGCCGGTCCAAGGCGTCGTGGCGCTGTGAGATCAGGATGAGGGACACATTCCCCCGCCCGCCCTCCTCCCCGAAGCGGGAGAACGTGTACACGAGCTCCGTGCCGCCGGGGCGACGCAACAGCGCGTCGACCTCGTCGAGGATCACGACGAAGTGGAGTTGCTTCTTCTCCAACGTTTTCCGCAGGATCCCGATCTTCTCCGGGATCGAGAACCCTCGGTCCGGGAACCGCTCGTCGAAGTGCTTGAGGAGGGCGAGAAGGACCGCGTCGTCCCCCATCTTCTGTCGGCAGTTCACATGTGCGAAGTCGAACCCGCGGCCCTGCTTGTTCACGTACAGCCGGAAGTCCTCGCAGAACCGCCTCGCGACGTGCGTCTTCCCCGTGCCCACGGAGCCGAAGAGAAATGCGTTCGCCGCGATGCCGACATCGCCGACGGGCTTGAGGATCGAGAAAAGCCTCTGCATCTGCGGCTCCCGATGGGGGAGCTTCTCGGGGACGTAGTCGAACGACACTTTCACCCGGTCCTTGAACACGCTCGGACCCGTGCGAAAACTCATCTGCGAATCGATACGTTGGGCACGGGAATAAAGGCTTTGGCGGGGCGCGGCAATCGTGTCGCGTGGACCGAAGCGAAACGTACTATTGCTTCGCGTGCCTCCGGCGCCACGAAAAGGACTCGGCTGTCGGCAGGAGTCACGAGAGGTACGACATCGAGGCGGATGTATCGACCTCAGGGACGCAAGGGCACCTCCGCGAATTCTACCTCCAAACGAAGGGGATCGTCGCCGCCCTGCAGATCCTTGGATTCGAAAA
>CAYOUM010000004.1:16379-20010 GCA_964407185.1 uncultured Methanomassiliicoccales archaeon
GGCCTTCGAAGCAAGCGATCGAGCGGCGGTTCCGAGTGCTCGCTCGTCGCCATCACCCGGACGCGGGGGGCGATCCCGAAGAGTTCCGCAAGATCGAATGGGCCGTGGAGGTCCTCCGGAAGTATCGACCCCCGGACGAATACCACTCCTAGGAGACGAAATTCTTATCTCGCGTCCGCACCATCATCACACGCCAGACGTTCCCTTGGCGACCCGTGTTACGATGGTCTCAGACCAGAAAGTCCCACCACCCGCGGCGTCCACAGAGGAGGAGACCCGCGCCCGCCATGACACCCTCGGCGATCATGAACCGGTCACTCGCGAGGCGCGGCCGGGCGAGATTCCGGACGAGGATCTCTTTCTCCACGAAGCGGCGAACCAACGAGTCGATTTTGCCCCCGCATCTGTCCTTCGGGAGCAGGCACAGGGGTTCTTTGAGGACAGGGACTTCGAAAACGCTATTCGGGCGGCGGAGGACGCCGGCCGCGCGGCGGGCTCGACCGAGCAAGCCTTCCTCAAGTCCACACGGGCACATGTGATCCTCGCAAGCCAGCGGATTGTCGACGCCTCGGCAAAAGCAGGACAACCGGTGGACGACGCTGAGATGCTTCTTCGCGAAGCGAAGCAGGCCTTCCGCGTGGGCTCCCTCGACTCCCACCCAGATTTGATTTCGATCCTTGCGGAGGCCGCACGGACCCTCTATGTCCGAGAGGTGGACCGGGTCCGGGGAGATATCGATCGCGTCAAAGGCTCGATTGTTCACGTTGCGAACACGGGAGCGGGCGTCGCCCCAGCGGAAAGGATGTTGAACGAAGCCCGCGATGCGTTGCGTGGTCACGATCCGTTCCTCGCCGGGCGAGTTGTCCGGGACGCCGAGCGTCAGGCGAACGAGATCCTCCGTGCACGGATTCGCGAGATCGAGGACGCGATCCCGGAAACGGCAGCGCTAATCGATGAGGCTCGCCACGTCGGCGCGTCCGTGGACGAGGCGGAGCGACTCCTCGCGGAGGCGAGGGTCGCGGCATCCGCGAAGGATTACGTGTCCGCGGCACAGCTCGTCACGCGGGCGGAGCGGGAGGCGTTGAAGGGCCAACACCGCCAGATCGAAATCGCGATGGACCTGCGGCGCCGTCAGCTCGCCAGGGCCGAAGACATTCTCCGGTCTGTGGAGCCGCTCGTCGACGAGGCGGACGAATTTGACCTCAACGTCACGGAGACACGCACCCTCATCCGACAAGCCCGGGACATCGTCGCGAAGGAGGACTATCTGAACGGGATGATCTTCGCGCGAAACGCCGCCGAGGTCGCGCGCCGCCTTGAGCGGCGGGTCATTGAGGAGCGCGAGCGGAGGGGAATCCGGATGCCGGCGACGGGCGTGTGCGCGGCCTGTACGTCCACGCGGATGTCGTTCCGCACGGACGGCTGGGCACGGTGCAACGATTGCGGTCACGAGGTCCGATGGCGGGAGCCGACCCGGCTCTTGGGACGCGTCTTCCGCGGCCTGCGGCGTTAGGTCCCCAGGGTTTGGAAAAATCCGCGAAGGATATCCGTCCGCGTGATGATGCCCACGACTCCGCCCTTCTCCATGACCGGGATCCGGTGAATCCGGTGCTTTGCCATCAACTGGATCACGAGGTCCACCTCGTCCTCGGGTTTCACGGACACGACGTCGCGGGTCATGATCCGCTCAATCGGCCAGTTCCCGACGTCCGCGAACGCGGACGCGGCGGTCTGCTGGCGAACGACCTCGACGAACGAGATCCCGAAGCTGATTTCGGGTGGCATCAACATCCGCAGCTCCCTGTGCTGCGACTTGAGGGCCTCGAGGATGTTCAGCTCCGTGAGCATCCCCACGAGCTTCCCGGACGCATCGACGACGGGGCAGCCGCCGACTTTGCTCTCTGCAAGCGCGATCGCGGCCGCGGCAACGGACGCCGTCGGCGGCAACGTAAACGGATTCGGGGACATCACGGCGCGGACCTTCATCCGGCGGGACATAGGAAGCCGGCCCTCTTGAGCGTTCCCACGGCCCGCCAATTCCTTGGTCTTGTGCGCGATACGGACGTCGGCACCTTCAAGGGATGGGGGGCTCGTCGAAGCCCCGCGATGCCGCGCGGTGCGTCGGCCCACTTCTTCCTCCCCAACACGGACTACGAGGGGTTCTACCCGCTCGTCCTCGGCGTCTTCCAGAACAACGGGTACCTCGTCGCCGACTCGGAACGCGGGGAGGACCGCTCGCTCTTGAAGGGGATCCCGCGCGCCGGTTCCGGAGAGGGTGTCGAGGTGGAGATCCATCGAAAGCCGAAGGGTGTGAATGTGCATGTCCTCGTCGCACCCCTCGCGGACTTCCCGCAGGAGGCGGGCCGCTTCCTGAGCCGTGAGGGCGTGTTCGCGACGCTTCAATACGATTCTGGGAGCCAGGCGACACTCGCGGCGTTGTTGCCGGCCCTCCGCCGGGAAGACCGTCGGCCGCCGCCGGATCCGCGCTTCGACCGCCGTCCCCACTCGATTCCGGATTGGCTCCTCTTCAACCTGAAGGGAGGCGCGGTGACCGGCCTCCTCGGGACGGCCCTCGGCGCGATCGGCGCAATGTACTTGCTCATCTGGGCGCCGCCGGGACCCTATCGGTCGAATGACGCCCTGATGGCGGTTCTTCTTTTCGTCGCCCCGTGGTTCTCCGGGATTTGGACGCGGTCCGCGAAGCGGGGGTTTGCCGCGGGGTTCCTGACCGTGCTCTTACCCACCACATTGTACGCCGTCCACGCGCTTGGCTACGTTACGATTCTTCTGCCCGCCGCGTCGATGCCCCTCATCGATGCGCTCCTCGGGGTTTTCGGGAATCTCGCATATCTCGCGCCACTCGCCCTTGGCCTCTTGGCCACGATCCCCGGGGCCATCGCAGGGGTCGTGGGCGGGAGGATCTTCCCGCTCCGGCCTCGCGCACCGGCCCCTGCGAACGCGTGACGCGTTCACGTCGCGCGGAAGCTATTTGAGACGCCGCATTCTGACCGCGACCGTGCGGAAGTCCGACCTTCTTCGACGGCCCGTGCGGGACATCGCACTCGGCCGGAAGGGAATTGCTTCCTTAATCGATGAGATGGAAGCAGCGGGGGGGTTCACCGGGAAGAAGGTCGCGGTCGGCGTGAACATCTTGCGCACAATGTTCCGTGACCCCGAATGCGTGACGTTCCTGTCGTTTCCCGCGGCGCTTGTCGCGACGGGGGTTCGGGGTGTTCTCCGGACCCTAGTGCAGCGGCGCCTCGTCGATGTCGTGATTACGACGTGCGGCACTGTGGACCACGATCTCGCCCGCGTGTGGCGGGACTACTACCACGGCGAGTTCGAGATGGACGACGTGCAGCTCCACCGCCTCGGCGTGAACCGTCTCGGGAACGTGCTCATTCCGAACGAGTCGTATGGAATCATCCTCGAGAAAAAACTACAGCCATGGCTACGTGACATGATTCGGCGCCAGTTGTCGTGGTCCACGAAGGAGCTTCTCTGGGAGTTTGGCCGTCGGGCCGCGGACAAGTCATCGATCCTGTACTGGTGCTCCAAGAACCGGATTCCTGTCGTTGTGCCTGCCATCACGGACGGCGCCGTCGGGTACCAGCTGTGGTCCTTCTGGCAG
>CAYOUM010000005.1:0-18334 GCA_964407185.1 uncultured Methanomassiliicoccales archaeon
CTAATGGGCCGCCGCAAGGAGGCGGTCCGGGTCGTCGATGGGGACCGGGTGCTCCTCGTGAAGGACGATCTCTCCGGGTTGGTCGAAGAGGTGAACACGGACCTCCTGCGACTTCTCCTCGCGAGCGGATACCTTCCTGTGATTTCGCCACCCGCATTGACGAGCTTTGGCGACCTGATCAATATCGATGCAGACCGCGTCGCCGCGAAAATCGCCGTCGCACTCGGCGCGGACCTCTTGCTCCTCTTCACAAACGTGCCGGGTCTCCTTCGCGAGCCGAGCGACCCGAAGTCGCTGATCCGCGAGGTCCCCAGGGAGCGACTGACCTATTTCATGAACTTCGCGTACGCACGGATGAAGAAGAAGCTCCTCGCGGCGAAGGAGGCCCTGGAGGGCGGCGTTCCGCAGATCGTAATCGCGTCGTCTCGAGTGCCGGATCCCGTCGAGCGGGCGCTCAGCGGGCTCGGCACGGTGATTCGATGAGCCTGGCCGTGGGCCGAACAGGTGAGTTTGCTGCGACCGCCAGGCGGGACCTGACGTTCGTGCGAGGCTCCATGGCGACCTTGGTGGACACCGAGGGGGACGAGTACATCGACTGCGGGGCCTCGTTCGGAGTCGGCAACCTGGGCCACTGCAACCCTGCGATCGTCGCCGCGATCACGGAACAGGCCCGTCGTCTCATCCATGTCGGCCCCACGTTCGGGACCGACGCGAAGGCCGAGTTCATTGAGAAACTCCTCGGGATCGCGCCGCGGAACCTGCGGCGGGTGTTCCTCAGCAACTCGGGCTCGGAAGCGGTCGAAGCCGCGATCAAGTTTGCACGCGCGTCCACGGGACGCTCGAAGATTGTCGCGGCAATGCGGGGATTCCACGGCCGCACGATGGGGGCGCTGAGCGCGACGTGGCGGCGGGAGTTCCGCGAGGGGGTTGAGCCGCTCGTCCCCGGGTTTGTCCACATCCCATTCAATGACACGGAAGCCATCGCCAAGGCGGTCGACGATCGCACCGCGGGCGTGCTCCTCGAGGCGGTCCAGGGCGAAGGTGGCGTCCACGTCGCGTCGCAGGATTTCCTCGATGCAGCGCGGGCCGCCTGTGACCGAGCCGGCGCGCGGCTCATCATCGACGAGGTGCAGACCGGGATGGGCCGCACAGGCCGCCTGTTCGCGATTGAGCGGTGGGGAATCGATGTCGACCTCCTGACGCTCGCGAAATCCTTGGCGGGGGGCGTCCCGATCGGTGCGACACTGACCTCCGAAGAGGTCGAACGGTCCTTCAAAGGCTCCCACGTGTCGACGTTCGGCGGAAATCCACTCGCGTGCGCGGCGGGCTCCGCCGCCCTCGACTACACGCTTCGGGAACGGCTGTGGGAGCGCGCGGACCGGCTAGGGACAAGGGCATTTGCGAAGCTCCGCTCCATCGAAGCTCCCGCGATCCGGGAGGTACGGGGGCTCGGACTGATGATTGGAGTCGAACTGAAGGAGAAGGCGACGCCTTACCTCCAAGCGCTCCAAGAGCGCCGCGTCCTCGCCCTCGGTGGCGGGTCCAACGTGATTCGACTCCTCCCGCCGCTCTCGATCCCCGAGGACACGTGGGCGATCGCCCTTGACGCGATGGAAGAGGTGCTTGCCAGTGGATGATGTGGACCTCCTCCGGAGGCTCGTCGAGGCCTACAGCCCCTCGGGCCACGAGGCGGCGGCCGTCATGGAGTTCACTCGCATTGCCGAGTCCCTCGGACTAGCCGCGTCCACCGATGCCGCGGGAAATGGAATCGCGACGTGCGGTCACGGTTCTCCGGAGATCCTGTACCTCGGCCATATCGACACCGTCGAGGGCGAGCTTCCCGTGAAGCTCGTCGATGGCCGACTCTTTGGCCGGGGGACGGCTGATGCGAAGGGGCCGCTCATCGCAGCCCTCCTGGGCGCATCCTCATTCAACGGCCCCGGGCAAATCACGATCGCTGCGGCGGTAGGGGAGGAGCAAGATTCCCGAGGAGCGCGCTCCCTTCTGTCGCGCCGCAGGCCCGATTTCCTCATCGTCGGAGAGCCGAGCGGATGGGAAGGCGTAACGATTGGATACAAAGGGAACCTGAGCCTCACGGTTCGTTTCCCAGGAATGCGATCCCATCTCTCGTCCCCCACGCCAACGACGGTTGAGTTGGGGTTGGCGTTCATCGAGGCGCTACGGGAGTTCTGTACGCGCCATCGGGGACCAAGCGCCTTCCACTCCTTGACAATGAAGCTGCACACGATCAACACGGAGCGGCAAGGGGACCGGGAATTGGTGACGATTGGCGTGAACCTCCGATTGCCCCCCTCGGTCGCGACGGAGACCGTTGTGGACTTTCTCGAAGAAACAGGACTCACCGGAGCCTACGACATCATCGATCGATCGGACGCGGTTGAGGTTGAACCGCGGAATGCCGTCGTCCGTTCCCTGACGAAGGCGATTCGCCGCATGGGCGGCACTCCCGTCCACCGACGCAAGCTTGGCACCTCTGACATGAACCTCGCGTTGCCTGTCTGGAAGTGCCCTGCGGCGGCCTATGGGCCCGGCGATGGACACGTGGGCCACACGGGCCTCGAAAGCATCGACCTGGGTGAACTCCGCCGTTCTGTGGAGGTTCTCAAGGACGTGTTCGCGGCGCTACTCTCTGATCGAGTGAAACCTACGGATGCGCCACCAGCCTTGTATTCGCCCGCGTGAAATTGCCGCTGACCCCTCCGGATCCGACCCCCCACCAGTGGACCGGCTGGGATTTGAACCCAGGACCTCCTGCTTGCAAAGCAGGCGATCTTCCGCTGATCTACCGGCCCGTGAACTGCAAAGACCTGCGTCGATAAATGTTCTGCCGCGATCGACACCTACGATCGGAGCACGATTTCGATGTTCACGCCATCGGGCACCTGGATCCGCATCAATGCTCGCAGCGCCCGCTCGTCCGCGTCGAGGTCGATAAGCCGCTTGTGAATTCGCATCTCCCAGCGATCCCACGTCTCGGATCCCTCGCCGTCCGGCGACTTCCGCACGGGGACAAGAAGCCGCTTCGTCGGGAGCGGAATCGGCCCGCTCATCGCGACGCCCGTACGCTCCGATATCGTCTTGATCTGCTGGCAGACGTTGTCGACTTTCTTGGGGTCCGTGCCGCTCAGGGAAATCCGCGCCCTCTGAGCCATTCACGACCACCAAAAGAAGAGAGGAAAAGGGGAAGGGGATTCAGCGCTTTTCCACATCGATACACATTCCCGCCGCGACCGTCTGCCCCATGTCGCGGATGGCAAAGCGACCGAGCTGCGGGAAGTCCTTGGCCCTCTCGATAACCATGGGCTTCGTCGGCCGGATCTTCACGATCGCGGCATCGCCGGTCTTGATGTGGTCAGGCTTCTCCTGCTTCGTCGCGCCCGTTCGCGGGTCGAGGCTCCTCTGGATTTCCTCGAACGTGCACGCGACCTGGGCGGTGTGGGCATGGAACACCGGCGTGTATCCGACGGTGATCACGCTCGGGTGGTTCAGCACCATGATCTGGGCCGTGAACGTCTTCGCGACCGTCGGCGGATTGTCGACGGGTCCCGCGACGTCCCCGCGGCGGAGGTCCTTCTTGTCGAGGCCCCGAACATTGAATCCGACGTTGTCCCCGGGAACCGCTTCGGGGATCGCTTCATGGTGCATCTCAATGGACTTCACTTCACCGATCTTGTCCGCCGGCTGGAAGTGGATCTTCATGTTCGGTTTCAGGACGCCCGTCTCGACGCGCCCGACGGGAACGACGCCGATGCCCGTGATGCTGTAGACGTCCTGGATGGGCAGCCGCAGGGCCTTATCGAGTGGCTTCGGCGGGACATCGAGATCGTCGAGCGTCTTCACGAGCGTCTTTCCCTTCCACCAGCCAAGCTTCGAGGTCGCCTTCACGACATTGTCGCCCCTGTACGCGCTGACCGGGATGAACGGAATCTTGTCGACCTTGAATCCGACGGACTTGAGGAGGCTCGACACTTCGGTCTTGATCTCGTTGTACCGCGCCTCCGCATATTCCGGCTTCGTCGCGTCCATCTTGTTGACTGCGACGATCATCTGCTCAACGCCGAGGGTCCGCGCAAGGAAAATGTGCTCCTTGGTCTGCGCCTGGACGCCCTCCGCCGCGCTCACGACGAGGACCGCCCCATCCGCCTGGGAGGTCCCCGTAATCATGTTCTTCACGAAGTCGCGATGGCCCGGCGCGTCGATGATCGTGAAGTAGTACTTATCCGTGTCAAACCGCTTGTGTGCGACGTCGATCGTCAGCCCCCGCTCCCGCTCCTCTTTCACCTGGTCCATGACGAACGCGAACTCGAACGTCGCCTTCCCGAGCTGCTCCGCGAGCTTCTTCAGATTCTCGAGCTCGTGTGGCTCGATGCTCCCCGTGTCATACAGGATCCGGCCGACGGCCGTCGACTTGCCGTGGTCGACGTGGCCGATGAACACCAAGTTCAGATGCGGCTTCGCAGGCATAGTTTTCCTCTTGTAAGGGCGAGTTATCGGCACCTCGTATATATGCCTTTGCGGCTCCGCGTCTCCTATGAGTTCTCATGCGGCGTAGTACGACTCGTCGTACGGCTCGGGCGAGATACCTTTCCGTTCGCGGATCTTTCGCACAACGTCGGGCAACAGATCGGGCGGCACGGGTTCGAAACCGACGTTCTCCGTTGACCACAGCACCCGGCCCTGCGTCGCACCTCGAATCGCCGTAGCAAACCCGAACATTTCCGCGACGGGCGCTCGCGCCGCAATCACCGTGAGCTCGCCCTCCTGCGTGATGTCCTCAATCACGCCGCGCCGGCCCTGCACATTGCCGATCGCGGAGCCCATGACGTCCTGAGGAACGTTTAGAAATACTTTCTGGATCGGCTCAAGAAGGACTCGCGCGCCCTGGCACATCGCGCCGTAGATTGCCGACCGTGCGGCGGGAATCACCTGCGCGGGTCCACGGTGGACCGAGTCCTCGTGGAGCTTCGCATCCACGAGAAGGACCTTCACGCCCATACATTTCTCGTTTGCGAGAGGTCCCCTTCCCATCGCCTCGATGTACGCCTCCTTGATGAGCTCCATCGTCTCATGGAGGTATTGGATCCCCTTCGTCGCGTCAATCAACATGTTCGTGTCCTGAATCCAAGTGACGCTCCGCGCCTCGTCCCGCGACATCCCGAGATCCTCGAGCTGCCTCGCGAGCGCCTTCGAATCCTTGATCCTCTGGCCGCTCGGGATCGCACCGTCATGAATCGCACGGACGACCTTCTCCTCCAGCGGCTCGGCCTCGATGTAGAAACGGTTGTGCTTGTTCGGGGACTTCCCCTCAAACGGCCCGCCCTTCTGGCGGACGCACTCCCGATACACGACGATCGGCTCACTTGCCGTAATCGGGACCTTGTGCTCGTTGACGATCCGATATATCGTGATCTCGAGATGGAGCTCGCCCATCCCGCTCATCAAGTGCTCGCCCGTTTCCTGGTTGATCTCGACCTCGATCGACGGGTCCGCCTTCGCAATCGTGCGGAGGACATCCACGAGCTTCGGGAGGTCGGACGTGGATTTCGCCTCGATCGCGACCGTCACCACAGGCTCCGAGTAGTGGACGATCCGCTCGAACGGGGTCACCTCCTTCTCGTCGCTCACGGACGAGCCCGCGATCGCGTCCTTGAGACCCACCACCGCGACGACGTTTCCCGCGTCAATCTCCTCGACGGGGATGCGGTCGGGACCGACAATCATCGCGACCATCTGGGCCCGCTGTGGATTCGGCATTCCACTCACCCAAAGCTCCTGACCGCGCCGAATGCGGCCACAGAACAGGCGGCCCGCCGCGACTTCGCCCGCGTGGGGATCAACGATGATCTTCGTGGCCATGAACATCACCGGGCCGTCCTCGCGGACGTCCAGCATTGCCTTCCCCACGGGGCCCTCGAGCTCCCCCTTCCAGATAATCGGAATCCGGACGGGCTGGGCCTCGAGCGGGTTCGGGAGGTGGCGAATGACCATATCGAGGACGACCTGGTGGAGGGGCGCCTTCTTCGCAAGTTCCTTCATCGTCCCCTCCTGGCAGTGCCGGTAGATGTCCCTGAACGTGATCCCGGTCCGCTTCATGAACGGCACGTTGATCGCCCACTTGTGAACCGCGCTTCCGAACGCAACGTTCCCGGATTCCACGTTGAGGGACCATTTGTCCCGTAGCTCTTCGGGGAGGATCTTGCGGATCCGCGTGTTCACCTCCGTGATGATTTTCACGAACCGCTGCTGCATCTGTTCCGGCGTGATTTTCAGCTCGTTCACGAGGCGGTCGACCTTGTTGATGAAAAGGGCGGGCCTCACCCGTTCCTTGAGCGCTTGGCGGATGACCGTCTCCGTCTGCGGCATGACGCCCTCGACGGCGTCGACGAGGATGATCACCCCGTCAATCGCCCGCATCGCACGGGTCACGTCGCCTCCGAAGTCCACATGGCCCGGCGTATCGATGAGGTTGATCAGGTACTGCTGCCCCTCGAACTCGTGGACCATCGACGCGATCGCCGCGTTGATCGTGATCCCGCGCGCTTGCTCCTGCTCGTCGTAGTCCATGAACAGCTGCTCGCCCGCGAGCTCCTCGGAGATCATTCCGGCGCCCGCAATGAGGCTGTCACTGAGCGTCGTGTTGTGAATGAATAACCCTTCCGCGACGAATGTCCGCGGACCCGGGACCGAGAAGTCATAAACCCAAGGTTCCTCGACTTCCCGGAGATCCCGGACTTCAACAAAGGCGATCTCCTCGCTCAGAACGGATTCGAGCTCGGTGAGGTCCCCTCGAACCATCGACAGGAGAGAACTCACGGAGGGGCGCTGCCCTTCCTTCGCGTAGAACCGGGTCTTCCATGTGCTGATCCCAAGCTTTGACCAGTCAACAGGTAGAAGATCGACTACGTAGGACGGACCCGCGTTTTCCTCGAGTCGCGCCAAGAGTTCGGCTTTTCCGGGGTCCCGGAACCGGGGGAGGCGGGCGAGGTTCCGCGAGCCCGAGATGTAGAGCGTCGTATCGGTCGGCCCACGGTTGAGGATCGCACGGATTCCGAACCGCAGGAGCAGCAGTTGAAGATTGTCGAGGAACGCTTCGGACGCACCCGTGACGGAAACGGCTCGCCGCCCTCGCTCGATTGTCCCGTCCGCATCGAGGTAGCCTTGGATGAACGCTGCCGCAATCGGGAGCGGGGCCGTGAATAGAAGGTCCGGAAGTCGCATCGTGCGCGCCTTCTTGCGAAGGGGATACCCGAAGACACGGTGAAGAAACATCAAGAGTGTTTTTGACCGGGGCTCGACGCGGGGAACCCTTGGAGGATGGCGAGTAATTACAGGCCTCGGCACGAGGCCCTGAAGCGCCGAGAGGGCCTCGTGAAGAACCGCTTCGTCCGCGCCATGGAGGAATCCATTCCCGTCCCCATCGCCGTACAACAATCCGAAGTATCGGAAGGTCCGCTCCATCCCTGTTCGGGAGGGTAGGTACATTGGGGACGCGGATTTCGTGCGCCGCTTAGCGAGCCGAAACGTGACCCGCCGTGTGTACTCGTAAAGCCTCGCGGCAGGGAGGTGTGCGGTTCTCGCGACCTCGAGGACCGCCGGCCCCCGAATCTTGCCGTGGACCCCCATGGCCTTCTCGCCTTCGGGCGTGAACTCGAAGAGGAAGTTGGGGTCGCGCGCCAGGCGCGAGAAGATTGCGTCCTCAAGCTCGGTCCAATCGTTCGGATCTTCGCGGGAGGGGAGCCTACGAGGCACGACCAGAGTGTCGCCGTGCCGCAACTGGGTTGCCTCGCGGAACTCCAGGTGGTGGCCTTGGGCCGCGACGAACTTGTGCTCTCGCGTCGTTCGGATTATTCGACCGTCACCGGTCTCGACCTCAACAAGAGGTTCGGTCGCACGCAGTCGCCAGATGTGGGTAATCTGCGAGAAGGAGACACCACCGGAGGCCGCGTCAATCGACCGCGTCCAGAGAGAGTGTCGGACGACTTCTCTGACATCCGCCCCATTGGGATTGGGCACCGGCGGCTCCGATTCGAAGAGAGACCAAAGGCTATCGGCGCGAGCCCATTGGCCGTTGACCCAAATCCGCGCATCACCAGAGATGCACTTGCCATGATCGATGTGGGCCGCCGTCCCGATGTTTCGGATGAACTCCTTCTTGTGGACGAGGTCTTGCGCCCTGCGGATGTTGTCTTCCTTTCGTCCCATGGCCAGTTCCCGACCTACCCAGGCAGACGTCTATAAAGGTTCTGCAGCGCGGGCTCATCGCGCGGAAACCGCGATCCGCTCGAGCTCCTCTTTCTTCGATATCGCCGCGCTCTCGATGTCCCCCCGCGAAGCCTTCAGGATCTCGTCCGCGAGGCACTCCTCGATGGGCTTCGGCGACTTGAACGACGCCTGGACGGCGCCGCCGCACACATTCCGAAGGGCCATGTCGAGCCGCCGGGACGGGGACACGTCGACGGCGCGCGGAACTGAGATGCCGCCGAACCGGAGGCGGGTGATTTCCTCGCGCGGCGCGGCCTTCTCAAGTGCGTTTACGAGGACTTGCACGGGGTTCTGCTTCGACCGCTGTTCGATCAGCTCGAACGCCTTCCGGACGGCCCGGTAGGCCTTCGACTTCTTCCCGGTGAAGTCCTCCGTCCGCATCATTCCGTTGATGAGCCGCTCGACGATGCTCGCCTTCGCCTTTCCGAAGGGCTTGCTCGCCCACCGCCCGCCGGTGTGCGGGATCACGATCGGTGCGAGGTTGATGTATTTCGCGAGGCCAGGGTCGTGGACGACAA
The DNA here is from genome assembly GCA_964407185.1 of uncultured Methanomassiliicoccales archaeon. Classification (GTDB taxonomy): domain Archaea; phylum Thermoplasmatota; class Thermoplasmata; order RBG-16-68-12; family RBG-16-68-12; genus EA-19. Next base: position 8,802 of record CAYOUM010000005.1, read on the forward strand.
CCTCGGAGAGGTCGTACTTCTCGAAGAGGCGGAGTTCGTACGTGTACTTCTTCTTCGGCTTCTTCGGTTCCTTCTTCGGCCCTGCGGGAGCTTCCGGCGGAGCCGCGCTTTCCTCCGGTATGGGCCCAGGAACCTGTTCCTCGATCCGCGCCGCGGGGGGGGCCTGCTCCGGTCTCTCGGTTTCCTCGACCATCCTCTCACCGAACAGGCTTCTCCTTGCGACCCTTCACGAGTTCCTCGAGGCTCACGTTGTTGACCCTGATCACCTTGTATCGGACCCCGGGGATGTCCCCGTAGGAGCGGCCCATCCGCCCACCGATCCCCTCCACGAGGACCTCGTCGTGTTCATCGATGAAGTTGATCGCGCCATCGCCGACCGCGAACGCGGTGATCTGGCGCCCGTTCTTGATGAGCTGGACCTTCACGCACTTCCTCAGCGCGGAGTTCGGCTGCTTCGCCTCGATCGCGACCTTTTCGAGGACGATGCCGCGTGCCTGCGGCGCGCCCTCCAGGGGGTCGGACTTCTGCTTGAGTCTCAAGACTCGGCGCTTGTAGTACCGGTCGGACCACCGGAACTTCTGGCGGTCCTCGACGAGCTTCCGTGCGGCGTCCAATCCCCTGGCCATGGGCTGTCCTCGTTGAAGGAATCTGTCCTAAATTTCCCAATCTATATAAGGCTGGCGGGCGGCCGGCGTCACACGTACCGGTAAACGTCGGCCGGGAGGCCGCCGCGCTTGATTTCTTCCTCGATCTGCTCGAGCATCAGAATCCGCTTGTACGTCGGCGGGTGTGTCGCGAACAGTTCGTTCGCCCGCCGCCAGGAGTTTTTCCGTTCCCACTCGAGGGCCTTCTGGAGCTCGTACGCATCGATCTGGCCATCGCGGTCGATGTCGTAGCGGCGCATCCGCTCGTTGAGGATCTCGTGATCCTGGGCCGCCCTCACCGGGTCACCGATATAGAAGGCTCGAAGTCCGGACGGCTCGGACTCCCGTCGCGCGAGGGAGAGCCCATAGGAGATTTTTGTCAGCGCAGACGCGAGGAGATGCGGGTCCCGTGTCGCCGCCGCACTGTACGCATCCGCGTAGTACTCCCGCGTGCGGGACAGATGGAGGACGAGGAGCTGGGTCACGAGGTACACCGCATAGGAGAGGATTGCAACGAAAACCGCGATGAGGATTCCCTGGCCCGCGCCCTTCCCACGGACCCCTCGCGCGCCCCGCAGGGCCTCAAAGCCGATGCGGGCGAGGACGTATGCGAGGAGCGGGACCGCGGACACCCACGTCATGATCGTGACGTCCCGGTGGCGGACGTGGCCGAGCTCGTGGCCGATGACCGCGCGGATTTCATCTTGGTTCAGCCGCTGCAGCAATCCCATCGTGACGACGAGATGCGAGGAACGGAGCGTGCGGCCGAAGACGAACGCGTTCGGCGCTGGTTCGCCGCTGACCCAGATGCGCGGCATCGGAATGCCCGCTTGACGCGAAAGCGCCTCGACGGTCGTGTGCAGCCACGGGTTCGAGTCCCGCGTGACGGGCGTGAGGCGGCCCGCCGCCCACCGCACAATTACGGGCGCGATGAGCCATTGGAATGCGAGGAACAGAAGCGCAAGAAGTGCGATGATCCACAGCGCACCGGGGAACGACCGGGTGGCGAGGACGATGTCAACGATCAGGAGGACGAGGACGAGAAGGAACGAAAGGAATGCGAAGACGAGGACAATCGCCGCAAGGCTGCCCGTCCTCAGGGCTCGAAGGGATCCCATGGCAAGCACCATATACGGCGCGGACATGAGACTTTAGTGGGAATGCCCGAGCTCGTCGAGTCCCTGAACTGCCCGAAATGCGGCGGGCCCTTCAAGCTCAGCGTCGGCGAGGCCATCGTGACGTGCCCGTACTGCGGGACGGCATCGCGGATGCGTGGGGATCGACCGTTCGTCCTCCGACACGCGATGCTCGCACACCGGCTCACCCGTGCGGATGCGGAAACCGCAATCGCGGGCTGGATGGATGGCGGGTTCCTAAAGCCGGACGACCTCCGGCGGACGTCCCGGCTCGAATCGCTCGAGTGTGTCTACGTCCCGTTCTACGTCTTCGAAGTCGACGTCACGACGAGCTATGCGGGGATTCTCACACGGACGGGCACGAACGAGCGACGCTCGGGGCAGGTGCCGAGGGACTACTTCTGGAAAGTGCTCGCGCGGCGTGGTGGGGAGTTCCCGGTTCGGGAGTACAAGCTCCCGCTCGCGCACAAGGTGCCGTTCGATACGGCGGGCATGGTCCCCGGCTCACGGTTTCTGAATGCCGAGATGGACGAGGACGAGGCGACACGGCTCGCGCGCGCGGATGTCGAGGGGCACGAGCGCGAACTTCTCAAGGACCTCGTGGATGTCGTCGAGCAGATGCGCACGGACGTCGCGGTGAAGGACACGGAATTCCTCCACGCCCCTCTGTGGTTTGCCACGTACACGTACCGGAATCAGCGATTCAACATCGTCCTCGACGGTGCCTCGGGGGAAGTTGTCCGCGGGGAGATCCCACCTCCGACCGGCGGGTTTGGGGAATTCCTCCGGCAAGCGGGGCAAGGAATGTCCAATGAGTGAACGCGTCCCTACTCAAAGTCCTCGCCGTCTTCGTAGTCCCCGATGATCGCCCCGCAGTTCGGACACTCGTCCTCGTCCAACTCAAGTTCATACCCGCATTCCGGGCAGCGGAGCAAGACGACCCCGACCGTTTCATCAGCGAGTGGGATATAAAAGATTTCGCGAATGTTTCACCTCCAACCTCCGCGGCGATGCGTGGGCGCCTCCCGCATCGACTGCTCGGTCGCGCTTAGCCCACCCAATCCTCGAGAAGTTTCGACTGACCGGTCTTCCTCGGCTTCACTGGTGGCGGGCCGTGGGACTCAACCTGTTCCCGCATGTGCCTGAGCCGCTCCTCGGGACGGTCGGATGCAAACACTTCGCCCGTCGGCTGGCCTACAAAAATCCGCTGTCGGAGCGCGCGCCTCAGTGTCTCGAGCTCCTGATGCATCTTCCGCTCCTTCCGGCGGGAGGAGTAGAAGTAGGCCTCGTCCCGCGTATCCTTCGTGACAAGCACGATCACACGCCCCGCACGCGTGCGGCCCGTGCGCCCCCGCCGCTGGATCGTACGGATCTCCGAAGGAATCGGCTCGTAAAAGACAACGAGGTCCGTGGCGGGAATGTCGAGACCCTCCTCCCCGACGGACGTGCAAACGAGGACGTTGTGGTCCCCAGCCTTGAACCGCGCGATCATCTCGACCTGCTCCCTCTGTTTCAGACCGACATCGCCATCCCGCGTTGCCTGGCCCACGAACCGGACGGGCCGAACCCCCGGAAGCGCCGCGAGTTCGCGGACGACCAAATCGGACGTGTCCCGGTAGTGCGTGAAGACGATCACACGGGAACCGGGGTTTCGCAGAAACTGCTCCCGCACGGTCCACATCACCTTCTTCACCTTCGGGTGCTCCGCGGTCTCCCGACCCGCGAGGTCCCGCGCCTCGACGACTTTCGGGTTCTTGAGGAACTGACGGTCTGCCCGACTCCGCTCGTTCCTCTCCGCCCGCTCGAGGTACGAGCGAAACGCCTCCATCCCCTGGGTCTCGACGAGTTCGATCGCGTGGTTCACCTTCATCGCGATCGCCTGTGCGGTGGCGGCGGTGTACACCGTGCCGTGGCGTTCCCCGCTGTCGAGTCGGCGCCGAATCTCCTCCCCCGCGCGGAGAAGGTCCTTCGTCGTTGGCTTCGGGACTCCCGCGAGAAATCCACACGATTTGAGGCGTTCAATCATCTCCTGCAGGACGGTCTCGAGGCGGGCGCGGATCTCGCGGGCCGCCTCCGTCGGCTCCACGACGACCCGCTGAACATCGATGTCGTGCACGTACGGGAGCACGTCCGGGTCGTACTCCGTCCGGATTTCCACGGCGGCGATGCCGAGGTTCGTGCAGACCTCGAGGATTTTCTCGACCTCGCTGCCCGGGGATGCGGTCATCCCGAGGACAAGCCCACCCGCCACCTCCTTGTACGCGCGGGCGACGTCGACATACGCGTAGTTTCCGACGGCACGATGCGCCTCGTCAAACACCAGGAGGGACACATCCTCGAGCCCGAACCGGCCCTCGCGGAGGTCGTTACGGATCACCTGCGGCGTGCTCGCGACAATCTTGTTCTCCCGCCAGAGGAGCTCGCGCTCCTCCGGGGGCGTGACTTCTCCGGTAAACAGAGCGACTCGGTCGACGACGAGGAACTCCTTCAGGCGCGCCGCGTGTTGCTCCACGAGAGGTTTCGTCGGCGCGAGAAACAGGACCCTCCCGCCTCGTTGGCGCAACATCTCCGCGATCACGCGCGCCGCGATGACGGTCTTGCCCATCCCCGTCGGGAGGACGACGAGCGTGGACTTCTCGAGGCACGTTCCTGCGACATTGCGTTGGTAGTCGCGGTCCTCAATTGTCCCGCGGCGGATGAGCGGGTGGTCGACAAACACGCGACGGCAACCGGAGGCGCTCGAATGAACCTATCGGACGGTCCCCCGAAACTTGCGGGCCTTTACGCGATCCACGACGACGATGATGATCAAGAGCCCGACTCCGACCACGATGAGGAGCGGAAGATATCGCTGGAGGCCAAACAGGCCGAGGGGGTCGTTAATCTCGACAATCGCGAGGAACGAAGCCTGTTTCGCAGGGTCGTTCATCGAGGCCACGGTCACCGGAATCTCTGCGACCGTGCCCCGAAGGACTCCCGCGGGGGAGCGTATGCGGAGCTGGAGCGTCGTCTCTCCGTCCGGAATCAGGGGGACGCGAACTTGGTCCACGGGGACCACGGCGCTCCCGTTCACGATCATCTCGGCGGTCCATCCTTGCGGGAGGGCGACGGAGAGGCGGATCGTGTCATCGAAGTCGCCGACATTCACGGCCTTGAACGCGAAGGTCGCGAGATCCCCCGGCTCGATCGTGCGCTGTGGCGCGATTGGAACGATCGCAACCGCGTAGCTGAAGTTCGTTGGCGTCAGCATCACGTCGTCGATCCACCACCCTCCGGACTGCGGCATGATGCTCGAGGTTACGTTGAACCGGATGCGGAGCGTGGCCCCGCTCCCCGGGACGAATCCCGTGAGGTTCACGCTCGCGACCGTCCATCTAAGGTTCCTCCCTTGCGCATGCCCCACCGCCTGCCACGGCCCGCCATTGATCGAGACCTCGGTGTACCCATGGTCTGTCTCGGCGGGGTTGATGATGACTGGTGACTCGGAGCGTCCCCACAGGTCGTAGCGCTGGTAGTAGAGGAGGTACAAGGGACCGGCCGGAACCGTGATGGCCCCGGACTGAAGATGGTGGAACTCGGGCGGGAGAGGATTCGGAAGCAGTGTCGAGAAAAAGCCAAACCGCCACGCTTGCGTCGGGCTGTGTGAACTTCCGTACGCGTCCGCGTCGTCGACAATCTGCCATCGGTGCTGATCGCCCGAAGACTGGCCCGGCATCGTCCATGGCCCGACGCCCGTCTCGATGTCGTCCATGAACAAGAAGCGGTGGACCGTGAAGTGCGAGAGGCGCTCGTTGTTCTCCGGAATCTCGTCCGCGCTGAGGTCGACCCGCACGGAGACGATGTACCGACCGACGTCCGCCGGCGTGAAGGGCCAGGAGATGTTCGCGAACTCCCCCGTTCGCAGGGATCCAAGGACCCTGCGTGCGTTCGGAACCGTCCGCTCTGCGGCAGCGTCCATCCCGTTGAGAAAGATCCGTGCGGTAACGTTCACGCTGACCTGGTCTCGCGTCCCTTCATTCCGGACGTTCGCGGTGACCAATGTTGGTCCGCCGGCCGGGACCGCGAAGACGCCGTTGACGCCGACAACGGAGAGGTCGTCGTCAACCTCCTTTGAGAGGTCCGCCGACATCGAGGTGTTCGATGGCCCGATGTTCCGGACCTTCCAACCGGTGCGCACGTTCCCATACCCGTTCGAGTTCGGGACCGTCGTCGCGCCGAAGCCAATGGGGTCCGAGACCCATGCGTCCGTTGGGTCTTCGGGGTTCTCACCGGACGCCTCGTCCGCCTCCTCGAGGTCGACGAGCCGGTGGACATCGTTGTCGTTATTTACGATGGAATCGTCGACGTGCCAGATCAGGATCCCGCTCGCGGGGAGCCCAACGTCGAATCCGATCCGCTGGCGATTTTCGACGAGGAAGTACTCGTCGCCGTTTCCAGTTTCCTTGATTGTAAGCCGATAGGCGGTAGGCGTGGTCTCGATCGCGCGGATTTGCCCGCTCAGGAGTGCAGCGGTCACCTCGATCGGGGTGAACCATCCGAGCGTCGCCTTGGCCCACGCACTGAAGTGTGCGGGTGATGTGCCCTCCGGCGAAGGAAAGACGGAGTTCCAGGAACCAGTGCCCATGACGTCCCAGATCCCGACGCCCAAGCTCGAGCTGTCCGTGTCGTACAGGTCCGGGAGGCCGAGGTCGTGTCCAAGTTCGTGCGAAACGACGCCCATGGGCGAGTCCTCGCTGATCATGATGTACCCGTAGATCTGGACCCCGTCCGCGACGAGTCGCTGGTCCCCTGGGATCGTGGGGTTGCCGTCGAGCACGGCCCACCGATGGGACCAGATAAGGTCGGAGTTCCCCGGGTTCCTCTCCTGCGCGCCGCCCGCGTGGACGATGACGAGGTGGTCGACGACGCCGTCGCCGTCGCCGTCAAACTGGCCGAAGTTAACGGAGGGGTCGGCAAGCGCCACTGCCTCCGCGACAAGCCGGTAGATCGGCCCGGTCCGGTCGTCAACGCCGCTGGAGCTGTCCTCTCCGTAGTACGCCATCGACCGGGAGCTTCGGACCCAATTCGCGACGGTTGCCTGGATGCCGAATTGCCCATACGAGTTCTCGCGGTAGAACGCGTTTACGCTCCCACCACTCGGATTGTTGAGCATCTGGTCGAAGAACGCGCGGTCGTGGGCGGGAGCGTGACTGAGGCCTTGGAACTCAATCGGCAACGCTATCAGAGGATGCGTTCCGACGACGGAGATACCGGGCGGGCGTGAGATCAGCGCCGGTCCTGGGATCGGATGCGGCGCCCCGCCGATGGCGGTGGGCGCGGGAACGATCAGGTGTTGCGGGACCCGCTTCGGCACGAGGAGACCCGCAGGCGGCGAGGAAATTGCGAGGATGGCGAGCAGAGGGATCGAGAGCACGATTACGGCAATTACAACGGGCAAAAATCGACGCGAGGAGCCCACGACCGGCGTCTAGCAGGCCGACGTTATATAAGGATTCATCCAAAATTCCGAGGTGCGATAACAAACTCCGCATTCGACCGCCAACCTTCGAGAGGGTAACTACGGTCGCGACACTAAGAAGGCCGGCGCCGCCAGATGGCCGTGACGGTTCACTTGTCAGCGTTCTCGAACCCGGCGACCGAACGCGTCGCGCGATTCATGGAGAAATCAAAGCGCTTCGGGTCATCGAAAACCGCGAGCGGTTCGGAAGAGTCTCGATCCTCCCACTCCGGGATGCAACGACCGCTCGTGGACCGAAATCCCATCGGAGGGAACGTCTTCCGTGGGATGGTAGCCTCCCGCACTCCTCGACCCGCATCGGATAGGAATCGGTCATATTATGAACCTAGCGGCCCGGCGAGGTATTCTCAGGACCGATATCCCTGGACGCCCGCCGTGGGCGTGTTGCTCACTTGGCCCTCGAACCCGCAGTGCTCGCACTGAATCTCGATCCGGGCAGAAAGGTAGTACCAGTTCCACGTCAGTTTCCCGCACCTCGGGCATCGTTCGGGGTGGGAGGGCATCCCGACGTGATGTATCCCGGCCGAGAGATGAACCTACGTCCTTTCCCCGCTCAAAGCCAAACGCTCCGGTTCGGGTAATACACCGGCTTCCGGTCCGGAAATCGATCCTTGAACTCTCGATACCGCCGGTGCCATCGCTCATAGCGCACGTCGGAGGAGTGGAGAGGGCGATGCTGCATCGCGATCAGAGCCCGTTCGAGGGCCCACACGTTCCCTTCGCTCGTCCTCCAGTTCACGCGCCGAACGGTTCGGAGGTCGAGGACCCCGTAGCCGATGATCCGACCCGCCAAGTCGATGTACGGATCAAAGTAGGTCCACACGAGGTCGCGGACGGAGCGGAACACGGGTTTCCGGCCGAACAAGCCGGGGTCGCGGGACTTCGCGACGCTGCCCCACGTTCCGCTGCGCCGAAAGAGAAAGACGACATGATCGAGCTCGTCGACGGACTCCATGTCGAGGAGCAGCGGCGGGCATCCGTGTTGCTCCATGATCATCGCTGCGCTGAGCGCCGCTTCGAGGCAATGCGCGGTGCCGAGCCGCGCAACGGTGCGAAACGTCCGCAGTGTTTCCCCGTTCACCTCGTGGTTGTATGGAAGGGACCGCAGCCACTGTTGCACGAGCTCCGGAGTTCGCAACCGCTGAATGAGCGACCATTCCCGACGGGTGAACGCGTCGCGGCCGGGCGGGAGCATTTCAGCTGTCGCGCGGCGGCGGGCCATGCGCACGGCCGATGACGACCTTGGCTTTCAAGCTGCGGTCTCAAACCCGAAAAGCGTTAGTGCAGGCTCCGCGTATGACCCAGCCCCCGAGGGACCGGCGCGTGGCGTTTGCGCAGCGACTCCAGCACTTCCCGATCATTCTCGAAGTTGTTCCCCCCCACCGCCGTGCGAGCGAGAACGTCCTCCACGGTCTCATCCGCCGCGTCCAGGCAGCCGTCAAGTCGATCCCTCACCTCGATGCCGTGAACCTGCCGGAGGTGCTCGACGAGAACCACGTGGGCCTGCCATTTTATCGGAACCTCGACCCGCGAGAGTTCGCGCGGAAATTGAACGACGGCTTTTCCGTGGAGACGATTGTGAACAAGGTCGTCGTCCACCTCGATAGCGAAGAATCTTTCCGCACGTACCTCCGCGAATCCACGAACACGTTCGACCTGAGGAACTTCGTGCTCGTTGGTGGGACGAGCAGCCGCAATTCCTATCCCGGGCCGGACGTCGTGAAGGCGAACCGGATCCTTCGGGAAACAACGCGCGGTCGCGCCGACGTCTCGTGCGGGAACATTACGATTCCGGAACGTGCGGGCGAAGTCGACCGTCTCCTAAGGAAGACGCAGGCGGGTTGTCGATTCTTCACGACCCAGGTCCTCTTCGAGCCGGAGCCGGCGGCGTCCGTGCTCACGGCCTACGGTGAGGCATGTGCGGCCGCCGGGGTGAAGCCCGCAACGGTCCTCCTCAGCTTCGCCCCCGTCGCAGACTACGAGGACATCGAATTCCTCGCGTGGCTCGGGGCAACGATCACGCAGGAAACGGAGGACGCTCTCCTCGACCACCGCAATCGGGAGACAGGAATGGCATCGCTCGATGTCGCTCGTTCAATCTGGGCTCGCATCCGGGACGCGATGGCGGAGGCGACACATCCCGTTCCGCTCGGGGTGAACATCGGGGAGATTTCCGTCCACAATTTCGATGTCGCCGTCCGGATGGCCCACGCATTCCTGGCGTGGAAGGAGGCG
>CAYOUM010000006.1:0-17513 GCA_964407185.1 uncultured Methanomassiliicoccales archaeon
CGATGTCCCGCTGCGTAAGCGCATCCGTTGGCAGCTCGTAGTTCAGGATATCGGAAGCCGTGATCCCGACGAACTCCGCCGTAGGCGTTGCGAGATATTCCGAGATGTGTGCGGTTTTGATCGCCCCGTACGCCACGGACGCGTGGATTCTGAAGCTCCAGGGGTCGCCGTCGACGAACGTAGCAATCTGGAGCTTCAGCTCCTCGTTCATCCGCTTGATGAGGCGGCGCGTCGACCGGGAGGGCTGACCCTTCAGGTGGACAAGGATGCACTTTGCGTCCTCGTCGAACCCGTTCTCGACAAGACGGTCGAACATGCCGCCCGTCTCGATCGCGAGAAGGAATTTCGCGTCCGCGTCCCGGAACTTAACCTTGTCCTTCTCGACGTAGTACGGGATCGTATACCCCGCATCACCGACATCGTCACGGCAGTTGATCCGCCTTCGTTCGCCGTTGCGCGTAACCTCCTCAATCGTCAGGTTCCCGATTACGCTCGCCCCGCTCTCCTCCGGACGGAGCTTGAAGTCCTCTCGCAGGAGCAGGGTGATCACCTCGAGGTCCTCCGCAAGAAGGTTCGACTCGTCCTGGCTGTGGAACTTTGCGAGATCCCAGCCCTCGGAGATGTAGTACATCTCTCGCAGTGTCGACGACTTGCTGTGCTGAATCATGTCCCGAATGAAATCTAGCACATACATCGTCCGGAGGAGCATGAGCGCGCCCTTCATCTTCTTCGCAGAGCGGACGCCCATCAGCTTCCCGTATTTCCAGACAGCGTGCTTCGGATCGAACCGGATGTTCGCCTTCGTCCGCAACGGGATTTTCATCTTCGGAATCTGGCCGTCCTTCAGTTCCCCGTAGATCTCCTCCGCAATCGCGAACAGCTCCTGGACGGCCTTGTTCGCCCCCTCCGCCTCAGTCATCCTCCAGCACCTCCTCCGACTCGTCGTAATCGACCTCGCCCTCATCCTCCTCCGCGGGCGGCGGGGCCTCCTCCTCGGCGCTGAACTCGGCGTAGTTCAGCTCCCAATCGCCCGGCAGCGGCTCCGCTCCAATCACGAGTTCCGGATTGATCCCGCTCACGTACAACTCGGATTCATCGTACTCGTCCTTGTCGAGTCCGAGCAGCTCGAACGTGATGGTCGCCTTTTCTACGGAACCAATCCGCTTCAGCTCCCACGTCACCTTGCCGTCTTCGCGGACCTCCGTGGGCTTCGGGTCGACCGCGCCGAGCTTCGCGGCGCGCGGGAGGAGGGCATGGAGGTTGAACTTCTTCCCCGCGGGCGTGAAGTTGTGGACATCGACGGTCACCGCATGCTTCCTCGCCTTCGCATCCCATGCGATCGATTCCTCGATCCACACGACGCCCATGATCTTCGTGATCGTCGCGTCGAGGTTCGGGACCTCCTTGTCAACGACCTTCGCGGACTTTTCCGCGATCTTTGGAAGGATCCTCTGGACGATCTCGAACTTCTCTCGGGTCTTCGCTCGCCGCGCCTTCTTCGTGAGGTGCGTCTTCAGCCGCCGCCCGCATTCCTTCAGCGCGAGGTCGAGTTCCTCCATGATCTCCGGGATCGGCGCGACCGCTTCCTTCGCCTCGGACGTAAAGGGGACCTTCACGCTCGCAACGTGGACGAGGACGATGGCGGGCCCATACGGGAGCCCTTGACCGCCTCGTTGCTCGAGACCGTAGCGGCGCCAATCCACATTCTGCACCGCCTGCGTGATCCCGCACGCACCCGCCTGGTACAAGAGGGGCACGCGGTTCGCGAAGCGGAGAAATTCCACGGGCTGATCCGGCGGCAGCTCGCCGCCATAGACGATCCCGACCTCGACCTGGAACGGATTGCCCTGCCATACCGCAGGGTCCCGCGTCAATGGTGGGGAGTAGAACTCCGGCTTCAGGGAACCAAGGACGTTCTTGAGGCCCTTCTTGATCAGCTTCTCGCCAATCGGGGAGAGGCAGTCCGTCGGCGGGGCCATGATCTTGACACCCTTGATCGCGTCGAGGATTTTCTTTGCGGCCTCGAGGTCCAAGGTCTTCGGCTTTGTGTTCGGCGGGACATCCGCCGTGTCGCAGATTTCCTTCGCGACACGGGAGGAGATCCGGGAGAACTCCTCTTCGAGGAACGCGCCGAGCCTGTAGGACTTCGTCTCCTTCGCCATCGCGAGGAACGTACCGAGCTCGATGCCATACGGATGGGGTTTGATTTCAACCGTTTTCGGCGGGAGCTCCTCCGTGACACGCTCGAAAACGATCGATTCGCCGTCGGGACCTTTGAACACAATCCTCGCGTGCGGATTCACAATCGCCGTCGCACGGGCGTACTCCAGCGGGCCCTGCTTCGATGAGATGTAGCGTCCCTTCAACGGAATCTCGACGCGCGTGCCATGGGGCTTGTCCCACGTCACAAAGTTGTCCCGCTGCACGCTCGGCTTGTTCCGGCGCGTGTCGACGATCAGCTCGACCTCGTACCCGACGTCCAGCTCGGCGGTGCGAGTTCGGATGAGCGTGGGCTTGCCCGTTGTGATCTGTCCATACATTGTCGCCCCCGAAATCCCCAAGCCTTGGGCACCCCGGGCCTGGCGTAGTACGTGAAAGCGAGAGCCGTACAGCAAACGGCCAAACACATTGGCGACCTCACGTTTCACAATTCCCGGACCGTTGTCTTCGACCGCCACGATGAACTCCTCCCTGTCGACCTTCCGAACCTCAACGGAGACCTCGGGACGAATTCCTGCGTCTTCGCACGCATCGAGCGTATTGTGAAGGAAGATTACGCCTCTGCCGCCAAGGAACTTTTCGGACCCGGGTACGCTGAAGTCATAGACGTAGGGGTGAGGGGACTTCACTCTGCGAATCGACCTCACCCGCAGGAATCCGATGTCGCCGAAGACCAGCCTCTCGAGGAATCTCTTTTGCATGTGAAGCTCCTCGGAGAGTTCTGCCCGGGCGTATGTCTCGGCTTGATTTAGTGCCAAGTCGAACCTAGGAATGGTGAAATGAGAGTGCGAGAGAGCGTCCGCATAGGCGGGGGCGTTGTAAGAGTTGAGAGGACGGAACCCCTGCACGACCTCGAGGAACCCAGTCTCCTCAAGCGTAAGCCAGAAAAGTGGCGAATTCAACTGACCTGCGAGTTCCTCACTTCCATAGACGTATAGGTAATAGGACTCACGGCAAACGCTCGCCGTGCCCTGGGGGAATACTCGAGTGTGGCTAGGCCTCACCGTCATACTGAAGGCCTTGCAGAGAGATGTCAAGAGGTACGCGATTCCCGTCGCGAGGTCACGACTCGTCGTCGCGAGGGTGATCCTCCCCCCGCCTCGATATCCATCGCCGTCGATGTAGCCTGTAAGGAAGGCCTCCCTGAACTCTCGAGGCACGTTGAACACCAAGTCGGGCACTCGTTTCGAATGCGCGCGATCACCACACGCGATGACATCTCGGAGAACCATGGAGAGGATCGCGGAGTAGATCTTCACGCAGACCGCAGTGCGATGTGCAGGAACCGCCCTCATCCGAGTCTCAGTCCCAAAGACCTCGCGAACAAGGGATTGCGTCTCATCGATGAGATCGCGTTCGTGCGATCCAAAGCTCAATGTCACCATGTTATCTCTACGCGTGCCCTCCGCAGCGTACAGCCCGAGAAGTCTCATGAGAGATCGCGTTGTGCGAATGACAACGGGGAGGCGACTCCTACCATGGCGAACGTTAACGCGAGCTTCCGGGTGAATCGGGATTCCCATCTCCTGAACATAACGGAGGGGGACGTAATCGAAGCGTCTCCAGTCACGAGGAATTCCGTCAAGCCGGGCCGCGATCCCATGGATCATGATCCGTCGAGCTTCATCAGGCGGAAGAGACAACAACCAGGGACGGAGGTCTATCTCCCTGACTTCTTCGTCGAGCGAGAGTTCTCGATTCGGCACGACGACGTAGTCTCCAGGCCTTAGGTCCTCGACCGGGAAGGCGACGACTCGGTGATTCAGGAGAGAGAAAACGGAGTGGGATCCGGTGACCGTGACCTTACGGCCGCCAGTGAGTTCCACTTCGTAGAGTGGGCCACGAAGCGGATGGCGGTGAACCATGGACGCCCGTCGGAAACCCACGCGAAACGTCGATTCTTCGTAGGTGAGCACCTCGCAATCATCGAGCGGGGCGGAAGCAACTCCCGTAGAGTCTCGCGGTTCCCCGACATACGGCTGCATCTTCGAATTAGCGTATTCACCGATCTTGACGAGGCGAACGCGTCCGTGCTCACGAATCAAAACAGGCTCCTCGTACTCGACGGAGTTATCCACTGCCTCCTTGACCGCTGTGAGGAGGGCCTTCGTCGGCGAGTCGTATCCCAGAATCTGCTTGTTCCGTTCGAAGAACTCGGAGACGGAGATCTCGCGCTGCTTCTTCGCGAGCTCTTCCGCAATCGACAACGAGGACACTATCCCATCCCTTCCGGCCGCGATATTCTCGGACCCGATTTAAGGATAGCGCAGTGAAATGCGTGGCGGCCGCCATATACCATGGACGTCTCCTCTCAAAGAAGGCTATGGGCCTATCGGGGGGAGGTGTCCGAAACTGCCCGGCCACGCCCGCGGAGTGCAACGACGTGGAACGCGACGGCGGCAATCGCGGCTCCCGCGACATCCCACGCGAGGTCGATGAGGTCCCCGACCCGACTCGGGACTAGCGGCTGGTGGAGCTCGTCCGAAGCCCCGTAGACCGCAGCGATGATGAACGCGAGTAAGGCGGGTTGCGAGCGGATTCGGGGATCCCGCGTCGTCGCAAGCGCCATCGCGAGCAGGACTGCGAGGAGTCCATACTCGAGCGCATGGAGCGCCTTGTCGCTCACCGGGACCTGGCCGATTTCTGGTGCGGGGGCCGGAAGCGACGATGCAACAAAGATTGCGGCGGCGTAAGCGACTACGGCGCCCCACAGGGCGACGGCCCTACGGTTTCGCATCGGGCTTCTCGCCCTCTTCCTCGGCGGTCTTCGGCTCAAACACGGAACCGCATTTTGGACACCGCTCCGCGTCTTCCGCCACGTCGGTCCCGCAGTTCGTGCACATGAACCCGGTCTCGCCCTCCTGCCGGGCGACGGCGGTCGCTGTGCGTGGCATTCGCCTGCGTCGAGGGAACCAGAAGAGAAAGACGAGAACGAAATAGAAGAGGATTGGGAGGAGCATGATCTGGAACGCGATGTACAGCGACAGGCCGAAGAACGTCCAGACACTCGTTACCACAGGTCCGGTCTGCAGCGGCGTCTGCAACCACACGGTCGAGGTGGCGTTCACGAAGGTCACGGAGAACCAAAAGAAGTACACGCGGTCTTCGACGGACACGTTCGCATAATACGACTTCCCATTCCGGAGGTCGAGATCGGTCGAATTCACAGGCCTCATCGCAATCGGTGCCGACACGGCGGAAATGCCTTCGACCTTCGTGAGATTCACGTACACCGTGAACGCCGTTGCGTTCCGCCCGGACATGTCCGTTAGGTTGGCGGTGAAGTTGTATGCGGCATTCGGCGGGCCCCGACCCGGAGCGACCGTCGCGTTTGTAAGGGACACGAGGGACCCGGACCCGGGCGTGCTCACGGGCACGGGATTCGAGGATGCAATAGCCTGCGTGTCGATTGCCGCGAAGATCAGCGATGCGAGGACAAAGATCACGAGACCATTTATCGCAAGGACTCGGGGCTTTCGATCCTTCAGCCAGTAGGGGAGCACGAACATCGTGATCGGGATGATCCCGAAGACGAGACACCCAAGCGGGCCCAGGAGCGGAATCAGGGACGCGACCATCAGGGACAGGATGACGAGGTAGAACACACGGAAGTAGCGGCTCCGGCGGAAGGCGAGAATCGCCTCCGGAAACTTCACGAGCGTTGCGAATCGTGGACCGGATAAATACTTATGCGGACAGGAGAGAAGGTTTAGATAGGCGCCGGGCTTGAAACGGAATCTCCCTACGGAAGCGCCATGACCCTTCTCGTTGCTGCAATCGGAGGCAACTCGATTTCGCCCCCAAACGACCGGGTTCATCCAAGCGATGGATCGACGCGGGTCGTCCAGAGGGCGTCAAGAGGGCGTCAAGAGTCGCCTATCCGAGACCGAGTCGCTCAAGGAGTCTCAACATCTCGACATCCCCGCCCGCCGGAGGCTGCCAGTCAACGTGAACCACCTCGACGCCCTGGATCTTCAAGTCTTCCGCGAAGGATTGGAGCCCAACGTTCACGATCTTCAGTGTCTCTTTGAGGATATTCTCCCTTCTAGCCATGTGCTGCACTCCCGAACACCCTTGGCGCGGCGGCGCCCCGCGTGGCGATGAGTGCCGCGATCCGCGCGGCTTGGGCGTTGCTCTCCATCACGACGACTCCTGCATTTTCGAGCTCTTTTCGCTGCCTTGTCAGATCCTGGGGGTCGTCCGGAGTGCCGATCGCCGACGCGACAATGGGCAGGGACCTCCCACCGCGTTGAGCCAACCCCTTTGCCTCCGCAACGGTGGGAACGAGTTCGGCGGCAGGGTCGGGGTTCGAGCCGATTCCAAGAACGATGTCCGCAAGGATCACCGCAGTCTCCGGATCTTTGGCTTCCCGCAAGATTCTCATCTTTCTCAGGGTGTAGTCCATCATGGGGTGAAGTCTTCCGGCGGTAAATTCCTCCGAGCCCAGGTCGACGCACGTGTGCTCTCGACTCACGTTCGCATCCCCGAGCGTGTGGCTTCCGCCCAACGCAGTGTTGGAATAGATTCCGCCAATCAAGGGTGTCATGACGACCATCGTCTCAAGGCAGAGGGTTCCCCCGGAGAACAGGCCTCGCACGTATTTCTGCGACGCTGTGAGCGAGGACGCTTCACGCTCGACGATCGCGAGCACATCCTCCTTTTTAGCAGAGAAGGGTTCCACTCTCGGTGTCTCACCCCGGACCAGGGCGCAAGCGGTTTTCGCCGCGTCTTCCAGCGTTGCGACTTCGCGCACGCCCGAGTCGGCCGTCGATTCGATTGATCGCCCGAGGAAGTTGACGACGACAGGTTTCCTACACTGCCGAGCAACGACGAGCAACTTCTCGGCCGTTGGAGGGCCCGGTGGCTTGGAGATGATCACGATGACCTTCGTCCCTTCGTCGTCCTCCAGGAGTTTGAGCCCCTCAATCATCATGAGACCCCCGATTTGCTCGGAGAGGTCGTTCCCGCCAGTTCCAATCGCTTGGGAGATCCCCAAACCTGCGGCGTGGACGAGGACCGAGACCTGTTGCGAGCCAGTCCCGGAAGCCGACACGATTCCCACCGGGCCTCGACGGACGACATTCCCAAAGCCAAGCACGACCCCGTTCAGCATGGCGGTCCCGCAATCGGGTCCCATCAGAAGAAGACCCGAATCCTTCGCAATCCGCTTGAGCTCGAGTTCATCGGCCGCGGGAACGTTGCTGCTGAATAGGAACACGTGGAGTCCTTCCCGCAAAGCCCTCAGCGCTTCCCGCTTCGCGAACTGACCGGGCACAGATATCACGGCGAGGTTCGCATCCGGGAGCATTCCCAAAGCCGAGTCCAAGGTCCGAGGACCCGCCGGTCCGGAGAGCATCGTTTTCCGCGCGGAAAGAAGCCGATCGAGCTTCTCGAGCGCATCCCCCAACGCGTTCTCATCCTGGGCCTCGAGTGCAACGACCAGGTCATTCGGACCGGCGCTTTCGACTTCGATGGCTCGAAACCCGAGATCGCCGAGAAGCCGCTTATTCAGGGCCGTCGCCATGACTGCGGCGGCGCTCCGAATCCCGCTGGCGGCTGAGAGTTCGGTCGAAATCTTCATGACCGTGATGGAATCGCGGTAGGTTCCCTTCAGGACGACGACTTTCGAGGCCATGTCAGGCAGCCACTCCGAGTGCAATCCGACGACCGAGGGCAATCCGCAGGCCAAGCAAGATTCCGAGCGCGATCTCGGTTCCGGAAGACGCTCCCACCGATAGGAGCCTCCTGGTCGCACTCCGGACCTCTGCCGGGCCGGCGGTCAAGATCCGCTGCAGAAGACTCACTACCGGTTCGTTCGCCTCGCCGACGGCCGCGTGCATGAGGTATTCCTCACTCAGTATTGTGGTTCGGTTGGGAACGCAGGAAGCGATTTCCTCGATTACTCGAGTGATGTGGTCTCCCGCGATGATCCGATTCTCCTCCGCGAACCGGAGGCTTGCCATGAACCCCGCGAGGATGTCGTCGCAAGAGGGCGTCAAGCCTGGGCCCAGACCGATAAGGTTCGAGGCGGACATCCGGATCCGGGGATAGTTCCTCTCCTGAACTGCGAGGAGGAAATCCGATATGCGCGGCAAAGCTGCGCCCGCGAAGGAGTCCACTTGCATCTCTGTCGACAACCCGCCTCCGGAAGAGCTCGGCGCGGGGCGTCCACTTTGTTCGGGGCGACCTGGGGGCGCGTCCGGTAATCGTCTCATCACGTACTCGGCGACCGCGGATCGACCTCGCACGCGTGCATATCGCAGCATGGCGGTTAGGTTGTTCTCTATCCCCGACGCGGGAAGGAGCGCGTGTCCGAAGGACCTCTCGGGCTGGTATACCGAAGCGCCCTCCGTGGAGATGACAACACGATCCGGAAGAACTAGAGCTGCCCCCTCGCTCCAGACGTCATCACCCTCCTCGAGTCCGATCGAACTCATCGGTGCCCGATCCGGGAGATCGGCCACGAGGTTGATGGGGCCTCTCCCTACACGGCTGCTCACGACACTGATCAGATGGTTGTCGCGGGTAAGGATATTGACTGCGCTGGGGAAGATGCTGTGGACGATTCCCATCGCCCCGCGGACGGAACTCCTCTCGAGGGCCGTTCGACCGATGGACCTCGCCCTAGTTTGAAGTGGCATGCCGCTCACACCCAAGGAACCACCGGGCCCCGGACGCACGATGTCAACTCAGCCATCGCGACGCCCCACCCCGCCCATCATGAGCCCGACTTCGGCGATGTTGACCTCCTGGGCGGCCACGATTCCCACGATTTCTCCGTTGTACATAACGGCGACCCTGTCGCTCATAGCCATGACCTCGGTCAAGTCTCCCGAGATCAGGACGATTCCGGCGCCCTTTTCCTTCTCGCCCCTCAGCTTCCCCATGATGAATTCGGTCGCCGCGATGTCCAGCCCGGCGGTTGGTTGCTCCGCGACGAGGACCTTGGGGCTCCGCGAGAGTACCTTCGCCAAGATGAGTCGCTGTACGTTTCCTCCGGAAAGATTTCTTGCGGGTGCGTCGAGGCTCGGGGTGAGAATTCCGTACTCCTCCACGAGCCTTTCGGCGTGATCGCGAATCCCCCGGTGGTTCACGAAGTAGTTCATCGCGAAAGGTAGGAACCTCGCGAAGGGCAAGAACCACCGATGGGCGAATGGGGGATTCGAGCGAACCTCCAGGACGAGGTTTTCCGCGACGGAGAAATCCGCGATGAGACCGGTCCCGATCCGATCTTCCGGGATGTGGCCGACGCCGAGGTCGATAAGTTTCCGCGGCGAGAGCCCCGTCACATCTTCTCCGAACAACGAGACGTTTCCACTCTCCGCCTTCCGCATCCCCGTCAGAACTTCGGCGAGCTCCCTCTGTCCGTTCCCCGCGACCCCCGCGATGCCCAAGACCTCCCCCTGACGCAGCGAAAACGAGAGGCCACGAAGGGCTGGGAGGCCCCTGTCATTCAGGGCAGAGAGGTTTCTCACGTCAAGGAGAACATCACCCTCTCGAGGGGTTGCCTTCTCCGTCGTCGGAGGGACTTCCTTGCCCACCATCATCTCGGCGAGCTCGGTCGGATTCGTGAGCCCCGTCTCGACCCTCGCCACAACCTTGCCCTTTCTGAGGACTGTAATCCGATCACTGATCTCGATGACCTCCCGCAGCTTGTGAGTAATGAATACGATGCTGAGCCCCCGCCCGACCATGGACCGTAGCATCTTGAACAGCTGCTCCACCTCGGCAGGGGTGAGGACGGATGTCGGCTCATCAAGGATGAGGATCTTCACATCGCGGTAGAGGGCTTTGACGATCTCGACACGCTGTCGCTCGCCCATCGACAACTGCTCGATCCGCGCTTTCGGATCGACGACAAGGTTGAACGTGCCCGAGAGGTCGTTGATCCGTTCCTCGATGTTCCGCATCTCCAGCAACGGCCCCTTTTCCGACCGAAGTCCGAGGACGACATTCTCCGCGACGGTCATATTCGACACGAGGGCGAAATGCTGCTGGACCATGCCGATTCCCACACGAATCGCATCCCTCGGTGACTTCAGGGCCACGGTGTCGCCCCAAGCCCGGATCTCGCCCACATCGGGCCTGTAGATTCCATATAGGGTGTTCATCAGGGTCGTCTTTCCCGCGCCGTTCTCGCCGAGAAGGGCGTGGACTTCCCCAGCCCTTAGGTCAAAGTCAATGGAATCGTTTGCCGTGACCCCGGGAAACCGCTTCGTTATTCCCTTCATTTCGACGACCACATCCTGCCTGTCCGGTCCTTTACCAGCAGGCACACGACGCTCATCGATGGTCACCCCTCGACGGAATCTCCCGAACCGCAAGATCCGCTGGAGGATCTCGTGGAAACGCGTGGTCACGGTGGGTCAGGAGGCGGTTCCGCGGTCACGGTCCGCGGTACGACGATCGTGCCTTCCTCGAGATCCGCCTGGACGTTCGCGAGGAGGTCTTTCACGGCCTGGGGAATCTGGGTCTCGAAGCGGTGGAAGGGTGCGAGAAATCCGAGGTCTCTGGAGACGACACGTCCGCCCATCGTCTGGAGGAATGTTCCATTCATGATGCTGAGGACGACCGACTCCATGAACCCGGGTGTGTCCATCATGATGCTCGTCATCATGGCGTCAGGCGCCAACACGGCCTGGTCACCGACGGTCCCGATTACGGTTGCACCGAGCTGCTCCGCGGCCGTAATCACGCCACGACCCGTGGCGTCCGCCACATGGACGAGGATGTCGACGTTCTTCGTCTCGATTAACGTCTTTGCGATCTGGAATCCGAGTGAGGGATCTCCCCACGTTCCGGCGACGCGGGCATACACCTTCGCGTTCGCATTCACGCTCTCGACCCCAGCCTCAAACGCGTAAAACTCCATTGAGAGATACTCGAACCACTGGCCAATCACGACGGCCACGGCGTTCGTCTGCGTCATCTTGCCGGCGAGAACGCCTGCGAGGTAGAATCCCGTCACCTGGAAGTCTGGCCCGAGCGACACTGTGTTATTCGGCGGGGTCACCTGGCCTGGACCCGGAATCTGGGCAAAAAATACGGAGTTGAAGTTGGGCGCAACCGTGAACAACGTGTCCTGGATGACCGCCATGGGCCCAAACGAGGGTATAGCCCCTCTGTGCGTAGTCGGTGAGAACGCGAGCCTGATCCGGGAACGGGACGAGACGCGAGAAGTCGACCTGCCAGCCGTACTTCTCGCGGATTCTCTCGGCCCCTGCAATCGCCACGGAGGACCACCCCACATCGGTCTCATCTCCTCCCAGAACGACTGCCATCCTGTACTGGGCCGCAGGTGGGGCCTGCCGTGGGTACAGGAAGTAAGCGAGGGTCCCGACTACGACAATGGCAACGAGGATGATTGCGATCCACATCGTTCGGCTTCGCGCGGCTGCCGGTGAACTCATCGTTGTCCCCCCCAGGGAATTCGGGCGGCCGCGAGATGGGTTGCGGATTATATAGATGTGCCGTCTTTCCTGTACTTCTTTATGGAGGGGGAGAGACTTGGCACGAGTGGACCTTGGGGTGTCGAGGGGGGTGATCATGCGTGGCCGCGGGCATCGGTTCTGAAATCGACGAGGCGAACCGGAAGGCTGTGGAGAGAATCCTCGGTGCGCAGGCGGTCCTCATGGACATCAAACTGGCCGGTAAGGCCATCCCCGGATTCAAGAGCAACCTCATTACGCACGCGGGCCCCCCAATCGAGTGGAGCCGGATGTGTCACACGCAGAAGTTCGCGATCTCGAACCTCGCGGTGTACGAGGGACTCGCCGATTCCACCAAGCAGGCAGCGAAGCTCGTCGAGGGCGGTGAGATCCTTATCGAGCACAATCACAAGTACGGCAACGTGAGCGGAATGTGCGGCGTGACGTCCGCGTCGATGCCCGTCTTCATCGTGGAAAACAAGTCCCACGGAAATGTCGCCTATAACTGTCAGCAGACTTCGATGACCGCCTTTGGGGACACATACGAGTCGGGCCAGAAGGAGATCTCCTTCGTCCAGAACGTGTTGGCACCGGTGATGCGGGCCGTGATCAAGGGGGCCGGGGGGGTCAATGTGAAGGAGCTCCTCGCGATGGGACTGCAAATGGGGGACGAGCTGCACGGTAGGTTCGACGCTTCCCGGGGCGTGCTCATGAACTGGATCCTGCCTCATCTTGTCGAGACGGACTTCCCGAAGGACTTGCTGCGGCAGGTCGGGGATTACTTCCTGTCGAATCAGGGGCGCTGGTACTGCGGCAACCTCATGATGGCGGCCTGCAAGGCGATGATGGATCCCGCGCGGGACATCGAGTACAGCACGATCGTTACGGCGATGGCGAGAAACGGCGTCGAGTTCGGCATCCAGATCAGCGGGCTCGGAAACGACTGGTTCACGGGGCCTGCCGGAAGGATCCGAGGGTTCACATTCCCTGGGTTCAGGGAGGAGGATTCCACGTTGGACCTCGGGGATAGCGCAATCTCGGAGACCCGCGGGTTCGGCGCGTCGGCCTTGCCCGCATCCCCTGCCCATGCTCGCCTGATCGGGGAAGGTTTCGAGGACGCGGTGCGTCACACGAACTCCATGTACGAAGTTTCCCTCGCGGAAGACCCGATGTTCCGGATCCCGTATACGGATCGAGGGGTGCCCGTAGGGCTCGACCTCCGGAAGGTCATCGAGAAAGGCACCGCACCGAAGATCAACACGGGAATGGCCCACAAGGATGGCGGACATCCAATCATCGGGACCGGGATTGCCGACGCGCCGATGGAAGCGTTTCGAAAGGCACTGAGGGCGTTTGCGGGGAAGTATGCATAGCACCGGATTGCCCACCTCTGTGCGGCTCGAGAAGGGGGAATCCTACGTGATCGGTGCACTCGTATCCCTGGGGATCTTCTCCGGAATCCTCCTCGCGATGGGATTCAGTCCCCTCCTGAGTTTCGAAGCGATTCTCTACGGGGCCTTCGGGAGCGTGTTCAGCGCGACGGAGACCTTCATTCGGGTCTCCCCGCTTCTCCTTGGGGCACTCGCATTTCTCGTGGCATTCAAGTCACGATTTTTCAACATTGGAGTGGAGGGACAATTGTACATCGGAGCCCTGACGGCATACCTTGCCGCGAGCCAGCTCGGAGGTCTGCCGGGCCTCCTTGCGGTTCCGCTCGTCGCGTTCGCCGCATTTGCTGGCGGTGTCGCCTGGTTGGCAATCCCTCTCCTGATGCGGATCAAGCTCGAGGTGAACGAGGTCTTCTCGACGCTTGTGATGAACTTCGTGGCTGTCCTCGTGATTAGCTGGCTGACGACGGGTCCAATCAAAGACCCCATCGCGGTGAACCCCCAGACCGCGAGGATCCCGGAATCCACGTGGCTTCCCGTCTTGATTCCGGGAACTCGGTTCCATCTTGGAGTGTTCGCCGCAATTCTCTCGGCGTTTCTGATCTCCGGGATTCTATACCGGACCGTCCTGGGCTATGAGATTCGAGCGGTCGGCCTGAACCCAAGGGCTGCAAAACACGGAGGGGTGAGCGTCGCGCGGAGCCTTGCGAGTGTGGGGCTGTTGAGCGGAGGCCTCGCGGGATTGGCGGGGATGATCGAAATCACGGGGACGAGTCACCTTCTCGCGCAGGGCTTCTCCCCCGGGTTCGGATACCAGGGAATCGGGGTGGCCGCGCTAGGGGGGTTCCATCCGATCGGCGCTCTTTCGGCTTCGATCCTGTTCGCGATTCTCTCGATCGGCGGCGAGGCCATGCAGCGCGGTGCGGGAGTCCCGATCGAGGTCATCTACGTTCTCCAGGCGACCATCGTGCTCTCGGTCTTGATCGTGCAGAGATGGATTTCGCTACGGAGGTAGCGTGTGGCTGACATCGTGACATCAATCATATCCGCAAGCCTCCCGCTCGCGACACCCATTCTGTTCTCCGCAGTTGGAGAGGTCTATAACGAGCGGGCTGGTGTGATGAATCTCGGGATTGAGGGCATCATGGCCGTCACAGCGCTGGCCTCCGTGTGGGTCACGTTTTCAACCGGATCATATGCGCTGGGATTCTTGGCGGCCGTTGTCGTTGGCATCGCGGTCGCCCTTGTTCACAGCTTCGCGTGCGTCACCATCGGAATCAATCAGCTAATCTCGGGGCTCATGATCTTCTCCCTCGCCGAAGGGATCGCGGATTTTGGATATCGAACCGTCTCGGCCGTAGTCCCGCCAACCGTGGAACCCCTACAAGCGCTCAACCTATTCGGCCTCGGTGAAGTGCCGCTCATCGGCCCGCTGTTCGACCAGAACGCCCTCGTGTACCTCGCGTTCGCGCTCGCCCTCGTCATGGGGTTCGTCCTGTACCGGACGACCTGGGGCCTGGGTGTGAGAGGGGCGGGGGAGGCCCCTCAGGCCTGTGATGCTGCGGGAATCAACGTGAACCTGGTCCGACATCTATGCGTCTTGGTCGGCGGTCTCATGGCCGGCCTCGGCGGGGCCGCGATGACCCTCGGATATCTCGGCATCTACCAAGGCGGAATCGTCGCCGGCCGCGGTTGGATCGCGATCGTCGTGGTCATCTTCGCGCGCTGGAGTCCGTACCGAGCGATCCTTGGGAGCTGGATGTTCGGACTCGGTTTCTCGGTCGCGTCAAACTTGATCGGATCGGGGGTCGGAATCCCGTACTATATTCTCCTCGCGCTGCCCTATGTGCTCGCCCTGTTCGTGATTCTCGTCGTGCATCGAGGGACAAAGCCTCCCTCGGCGCTCACCGTGCCCTTCCGACGTAGGTAGTCGTTCCGGACCGACTCCTCTTCTAGAGTGCACGAGATAAGGCCGTCCGTATGGAACCGGGGTATAGGTTCGAACCACCAAGGAAAGACCAAGCTACCCCACAGACCTGGCGGGAAATCAAGATTCAAGTTCGCGGAGTAGGAACTCGCCGGCACCGGACTTCCTACCTCAGTGGGCGGGCCATTCACGTTCCTCTTGATCGCCTCCGGAAACTTCACGAGCGTTGCGAATTGTGGACCGGACAAATACTCATGTGGGTTCGGAGCCAAGGTTTACATAGGGGCCGCTCGGATTCTCCCGTGAACGCATGACCCTTCTCGTCGCTGCGATTGGAGGCAACGCAATCTCCCCGCCCCAGGACGCAGGGCTCTCAGCGATGCGATTGAGGATCGCCACGACCGCGACGCGGCTCGCGGACCTCGTCGATGCGGGTTACAAACTCGTCGTGACGCATGGAAACGGCCCGCAGGTGGGAAACCTCCTCCTTCAAAATGAGGAGACACGCCATCGGGTTCCGCCGATGCCGCTCGACGTGTGCGTCGCGGAGTCGCAAGCGCAGATCGGATACCTCCTTCAGCAGGCGCTCCAGAACGAGTTCGCCGCCCGGGGTTCGCCTCGACCCGTGGCGAGCGTCGTCACGCAGGCCGTCGTGGACGCGAACGATCCGGCGTTTCAGGAGCCGACAAAGCCCGTTGGACCGATATACGAGAGCGAGCAGGAGGTCATCATCAAGCGGGCGAAGGGATGGAGGATGGCGAAGGACCCACGCGGGGGCTGGCGGCGCGTCGTCCCCTCACCGAGGCCTCTCGACATCGTCGAGAAGGACCTGATTCACGCTTTGCTCAGGGCGGGCAACTCCGGCGTCCTCATCACGGCGGGCGGCGGTGGCATCCCCGTCGTCCGTCATGGGACCGGATATCGCGGCGTCGAGGCCGTGATCGACAAGGACCTCGCGAGCGCGGTCCTTGCCCACGCAATCGGTGCGGATGAACTCCTCATTGTGACGGACGTACCGGCCGTCGCCCTGAATTTCGGGCGGCCGGATCAATCCTGGCTTTCCACGTTGAGTCTGTCCGAGGCGTGGCGATACCTCGCCGCGGGCCAGTTCCCCGAAGGGTCCATGGGCCCGAAAATCGAGGCGGTCCTCCAGTTCCTCGAGGGTGGCGGTCGCCGGGCGGTCGTCACAGACCTCGAACATGTGGTCGAGGCCGTTTCGGGGAAGGCGGGGACGCATATCCCATAAGGTCGGGGAGAAACCTTATCCCCGTCGGAAGCCTCGGAGGAGACGTGCGCATGGTCCTTGTTGCCGTCGGCACGATTATCCTCCTCCTGGGCGTCGCGTGGGGCCTGCAGGGCGCCTACGTCCTGCCGGCCACCTTCATGCGCGGACAAACTTGGGTTGGGGTTGGGATTGCTGTCGCAATCGTGGGCCTCCTCATCGCCTTCCTCGGATTCCGGACGGCCTCGCCTGCGAAGTCGCCGTGACGCTCCCGCGCTATCCCGACACGAGGAGAGCAATCGCGTCGTAGCCGCTCGCGCCATTCGGAAACGGGGGCTCTGGACTCGTCTCTTGCGCCGCACCCGCGCCGTCGAGCGCCCGCGCCACGATTCGGTAGGTCCCGCCAACGACAGGCGTCCATTGGAACGTCCAGAGGTTCCATGTGAAGGGTGAGAGCGCAGGGGACAAAGTGGCGGGAGACCAGGTCGCGCCGCCATCCGTGCTCACGTCGATCTGTGCTATTCCTCGGTCGCCCGCGAACGCGACGCCGCCAATCTCGACGGCGCCGCTGACAACGGAGTCTGGGGGCGGCGTCGCGATGATCGCCGTCGTGCGGATCGCACCGCCGTTCGTCCAACCTTTCTGCTGCCAGAACCCAAGGTATTCCCCTCTCACGACCGTGATCCGGGTCACCCACTTCGCGTCGAACATTCCATACAGTCCTGGCACGACGATTCGGGCGGGGAAGCCGTGGTTCATCGCCAACGGTGCGCCGTTCATCCGGATTGCGACGAGGGTGGATGGGTGCAACGCTCGACCGAGCGGGATTCCTACCGTGTATCCATCCGCGGATTCGAAGACAACCCAATCCGCGCTAGGGTCGATCCCAGCGGGGCCAAGGAGTTCTTGAAGTCGGATTCCCGACCATCGCGCGGTGCTGATGAGGTTCCCGCCGACCTCGTTGCTCACGCATTCAAACGTGACGAGTTCCTCCGTATTCGGCCGCGAGAGGAGATCATCGTACGTGAAGTTCATCGGGTTAGTCGCCCGGCCATCGACAGCGAGCCGCCACGACGATGCGTCCACGTTCGGGTCGATGAGATTCTTCGTGACAACATAGAACTCGCCCGTGGGCGTAATTTCCTTCGTAAACATCTCCGCGGCGGAAGCGAACACGAGACGCCCCGCGCGGGAGACGAGGGACGTGAACCCGTACAGCGCGAGGGCGAATCCCGCCGAAGCGAGCGCGATCGTCGCAATGAATTGGCGGCGAGAGAGGCTGAAGCCCTTTGGATGACGACTCGCGACCTCCACGAGGAGATAGTCGA
>CAYOUM010000007.1:0-5803 GCA_964407185.1 uncultured Methanomassiliicoccales archaeon
CAGGGCCCGGCCGGTTTCGCAGCCGTCGAGGTAGCCCTCCCGGAACGCGGGCGGCAGCTTCGCCAGGGCCTCGAGGGACGTGTCCGGACGTGGATGCTCATCCTGGGTGACGAGGGCCACCCCGCCGCCTCTTTGAGGCACCGGGACGGGCACGATCTCCTCCGCGAACCTTCCGCTCTCAATCGCGGCCACTGCCCTTCGATGACTCTCGAGGGCGAAGCGGTCCTGTTCCTCCCGCGTGATCTTGGGGCCGACGAGCCGCAGGTTCTCCGCGGTCTCCCCCATCGATTCCGTCCCGTACTGTTCCTTGAGCTTCGGATTCGGGAACCGCCAGCCGAGCGTGGTGTCCCATGCAGTGAGGTGGGACATGGACCCATCCGGGTTCTTCGGGATCGCGTACGGGGCGCGCGTCATGCTCTCAACCCCGCCCGCCACGAACACCTCGCCCTCCCCGCACTTGATCGCGCGCGCGGCCGCGTTGATCGCCGCGAGGCCGGAAGGGCAGAGGCGGTTGAACGTCAGGCCCGCGACGGAGACCGGAAATCCCGCCAAGAGGGCCGCCATCCGCGCGACGTTCCGGTTGTCCTCTCCCGCCTGGTTCGCGCAGCCGAGGTAGACCTCCTCGACCATCGACGGCTCGATCCCGGCCCGTTGTACGACTTCTCGCACGACGAGGGCCGCCAAGTCGTCGGCCCTGACATCCCTCAAGATCCCGTTGTGACGACCGATTGGCGTCCTCACCGCTTGGACAATGATGGGTTCGGGCATCTCGTTCCGGCCTCAGATACCCGAAACGGCCTCACGCTATTGGCGTTTCGGATACGCGACTGACCCCGCCAATCTCCCCTTTGCCACTCAGAGAACCTTTGGCGTTGAGCTCCCTCATTCGGGTGTAGAGGGCTTCCCTATACGCTATGGTGTAGTGAGGAAGAGGGGCAAAGAAGCGGCCGTTGGGACCTCGACGACCTTGTCGTGTTCCC
This sequence comes from uncultured Methanomassiliicoccales archaeon, assembly GCA_964407185.1. Taxonomy (GTDB): domain Archaea; phylum Thermoplasmatota; class Thermoplasmata; order RBG-16-68-12; family RBG-16-68-12; genus EA-19. Next base: position 981 of record CAYOUM010000007.1, read on the forward strand.
TTCCGATGACGAATCAAATCCAGCAAGACCGCCGCTTGTTTTCGCTTGATTAGGAGGTGCGGAAAAAGTCGGGACAGGAGCTTCTCCACCATTCCGCCTGTCCAAACTAGCTGATAGCATTGCTTCCATCCAACTTTCGCTCGAGCGCTATTCACTAGAATTCCTCCAAAGGCCCTCCGAACCTCCTCCAACGCAGAACGGTTCGTGTTGGCCAGGGATATCCTCGCTCGGTACCCTGGGTTCCAAGATCTTTGACCTCTCCACTTGGCAATCATTAGGGCCCCCTCGGCATCAAGAAAACCGGCGAGGTATTCGACGGAAAGCCGTCGCCTCCTCTCTTGCGGTGCCTTGCGAGGCCCCGGAGTCAATCCGCGCGGCCCTCGTGCATTGAGGCGTTTCAGATATTTGTAGAACTCCTCTCGAAATTCTAACTCCTGTTCGGGGAGAGGCAAGAGACGACCTCCTAAATCCCGGTTCCTCTGATACGTTCGAGTGTGACAGTGGAACCTGAGAACGGCCTCAGCCTGTTTCGACTTGATCCGCAGGTGGGGCGCTACCCCCTCAAGCAGTCGGGCGCCGGCTGCATTGGTCCATATCAGGGCGTACTGCGGTTTCCACTCTGGCTTACGCAGCGAGCAAGACAAAGTCCCGCCCCAGACCTGCCGAATCTGCTCAAGGGCCTCTCTGTTAGTGTTGTACACGACTACTCTTACAGGGTATTCGTGTGACGGGCCGCGAGGGATTCGGCCCAGGGCCAGATAACCTTCGCCGTCCACGAAGCCGGCCAAGTATTCAGCTGAAACCATCGCGGCTAACGCATCGTGGAGGCTAACTAGTCGACCGAGAGGGGTCAGCGAAAGTACTACGTTCGACGGTCGCCGCCTTGGCCTTTCTGAGCATGAAAACGCGCGCTTTCGAGGTCGAGCTCGAAGTCCTCTTCCTTCACTTCGCCGGGGTTGAAGACCTTGCCGGCCTCGAATTCGAGCTTCTTCTCTGCCTTCTTCTTGCGCTTCTGCGGACGCGGTTCAAGCTGCTGCGACATACTTTTCCTCTGGTTTCGTAGCGTATGGATCGGAGAGGTCGATCCGTCGTCTCCCGCCGTCGTTGACGATCAACAGGCTCCAATCAATCATTTCGATATTGAACCTATCGCACAAATTGCGTCGAAGTGCAGCACGCGTGTCTTGCGGCGGCTCCTGAATCGCTTGAAGGATCGCATCGTCCGTTGTGACGCGATCGATCAGGCCCTCCCGTTGCCGCCGATAAAAAAGAGACCTCTCCGCGCCGATCTCCGAGTACTGCTTGCACGCCATCATCTCGACATCGGGACCGGGACGGGAGGCCGTGTGCTCCTGAATCGCAAAATACCGGTCGAGCCACTCGATGCGCCGCGCCAATTCCTTCGACTTGCGGTTCTCAAGGCTGTCGAGCGTGTCCTCCAACATCGCGACCGCGCGATGCTCTGCGTCCGTTTCCACGATCGTTTCGATCTTCCCGAGATAATAGCGCTGAACGTCGATCGGCGAGACAGCGGTTCCGTCCTCGAGATGGACCTCCCACTTCTCCGGGTTCCGCGTTTCGACGTTGTGCCACATGTCTTCAACGGGCGCCTTCAGCTTCGGGGCGTCGCCGAGGGCATCGCGCTCCATGAGTTCGAGGACCGCGGACGTCGTGAAGTGTCGCAACAGGATCGCGGCCTCGTTCATCAGCGCGTCGCCCACAATCACGTGGAGTCGTCGCCACCGCCGAGCGTCCGCATGCGGCTCATCGCGCGTGTTCACGATGCCCGTGTCGTGCATCGTTTCCCCGCTCACGACGGCCGAGGTAAGGTACGCCATCGGAGAGAGCACGTATTTCCCGTCGATGATGTCCCCCGCGCCCGTGTAGATAATCCGCGTCGAGAGATGCGGCACAAGCTCGCGGACGAACCGGTCGGGGAACGCGATATCCCGGCTTACACAATAATTCTCATGGGATCCGTACGACGTGCCGTCGGGGGACGTGTTGTTCTTGAAGGCGTGGATTTTCACGTCGCCCGTTGTGTACTTCTCCTCCATGACCTTACGGAGCCAGTCGAGGACCTTCTCCCCCGCCTTCTCCCATGTCACAAGGTCCCACGGGTTCGAGACCTCGCACGTGCTGAGTTCGAAATGGCCGACGTCGTAGTACGCCCGGGATCCGTTCTTGATGAACTCGCCCGCGAGATGAAGGTCGCTCTCCCGGAGAAGGTCGAGGGCGAGCGTGTGGGGATCGAAGCCAAGGGAGCCCATCTTGCGACAGTACAACGTGTACTCGTGTTCGGTTCCCTGGATTCGCTTCTGCATGGTCACCCGACCATGGGGTCAGCGCCTGTCCGGAAAACCTCCCGCTGCCGCTTTTCGTACACGTACATCTCCGTGATCGCGTGCTCCTTACACTCCTCTTCGGCGGCCATCTCGAGGTCCCGGAACGCGAGGCCCTGTTTCTTCCGTTCCGACTTCTTCATCGCAATCACGCGCTTCACGTAGTTCTTCTTCGCGGTCTTCACGATCGCCTCGATGATCGCACCGCTCGCGATGTCCTTCCGCTTGACGGTCTTGATCGCTTCCTTCGCCTCCGCGTCAAGCTTCACCTTCACCCACTTGTTCTCGCCGTACAGCTCGTCGATCACATATTTCCGGAGCGCCTGAATGGCGGCCTCGTGCCCACCGTACTGCTTTTCAAGATCCTCCTGGACGGGAAGGGCGTCCCTGAGGTAAATGCGAACAATTTCTTCCGAGGCCTCGCGGGCGGGCCGTGGGATTTCGATGATCTCGTCAAAGCGGCCGGGCCGGAGCAGCGCGGGGTCGACGAGGTCCGCCCGGTTCGTCGCGCCGATCACGAAGACGTCCTTGAGGTCGAGGAGGCCGTCCATCTCGCTCAGGATCTGCGCAATGATGTTCTTGTGGACGCCGGAGGTGTCCATCATCCCGCGGACGGTGAAGAGCGCCTCGATCTCGTCAAAGAAGACGATGCTGGGGCGCCTCTCGTTCGCCTGGCGGAAGATCTCCTTGATGATCCGCTCCGACTCGCCGACCCACTTCGAGAGGACGTCCGCGATGCTGACGTTGAAGAACGTCATGTCGTTCTCTGTCGCGATCGCCTTTACGAGGAGCGTTTTCCCGCAGCCGGGCGGGCCATAGAGCAAGACGCCACGTGGAGCCTCAAGGTCGATCTCCGCAAACAGCTTCGCCTCCTGGAAGGGCAGGACGACGACATCGCGGATCCGCTCGATCGCCTCCGAGAGGCCGCCAATCATTTTGTATGTGACGTTCGGCTTCTCGCCGAGGAGAAGGGACTTCACCTCGAGGTTCGGCAGGATATCGAGGATTTCCATCGTCGGCGGAAGGACACTGATCTGGAAGCCGGGCTTCAGCTTCTTCAGCGTGGACTTGTCGGCCTCGATCAGGCGCTTCTCCATGTCTCCTTCAATCGTGATCACGAGCTTGCCGTCGAGGAGGTCCGCGACCTTCGCGATCACTCCGGAGTTCCGAGACGCACTGCCCTCGACAATCGCGTACGTCTGTGGATGGACCCACACATACTGCCCGATGATTAGCGCGCTCTTGTCCACGAGACCCGTGGAGACCTTCAGGAGCTCTGTCGCGCGGGCAACGACGATTTGATTCGCATCAAGGTCGGTGCCCTCCTTTCGGACGATGTACGCGTATAGGAGCGGCGGCTGCTTGATCGTGTTGAACGTGTCCTCGTATGCCTTCAGACGGTAATCCCGCTCCTCAATCTCGTATCGGAACGAGTGAACGTCACGCTCATACTGTCTTCGCAGTCGATCAATTTTCTCCTCATACGCGTCCCGCACATCCTCCGCGCTCTTCTCGTCGTCATCGTGTTCGCTATCGAGCATCTAACGTTCACCGTCGGAATCCACAGGGTCTGGCCGACAACTCCCGTGCGAGGCCGCGACGAGCATCCGCGATGAGCCTGCGAGTGCGCCCATCCCTTAGTCTACATTCGCCTCGCGTATAAAGATTATTGGAACGGTTATCGTCCCTTCGAAAAGTGAAAGTGAATTCGCACTTTTCTTGTCGCGGAAGGCGCGACGGGCGAGGACTTGGCACTCCATCCAAGATTAATGGATACGGACATCGAAACTTCAGCGGTTCGCAATCGTTAACCGTTCCCGGAGACTGCCAGTCGCGAGATGGAAGGAGTAACGGCGTTCGGGGCCGCATTCGCACTCGTTGCTCTGTTGGAACTCGGAGATAAGACCCAGCTCCTCGTGATCTCCCTCTCAACAAGGCACGCGGCATTGCCGATCGCGGCGGGAGCGTTTCTCGGCGAGACGGCCGTCACCGCGATTGCGGTCTCTGCTGGAGTTGTGATTGCGTCGTTCGTCGACGTGCGGTACGTCCAGGTCGCGTCCGGGGCGATCTTCGTCGCGATCGGAGTGTGGCGCTTATGGGAGAAGGAGACAGAAGCGTCCGAGCCGAACGTGGGGAAGCCCTTCACGAGCGCGATGGGACTCTCCTTCCTTGCTGAACTCGGCGACAAGTCGATGTTGGCGGTTATCGCGCTCGTCGCTACGTTACAGGCGCCCATCTCCGTGTATCTCGGCGCCTCGGCCGCCCTCCTTGCGATGGTCGTCTTCGCGGTCGTCGTGGGCAAGGTCTTGAGACGCTACCTCTCGGCGCGATGGCTCCGATACGTGGGCGCGGGACTCCTTCTCCTTGCGGGCGCGCTCATCATCGTCGACGCGCTCCTTCGCGGTTAGAGGCCGTGGAGGGGGAACACCTTCGTCTTCACGTCGGCGACCACTTCGCGCACCGCCTCCGTGACGCGCTCCC
>CAYOUM010000007.1:5813-10223 GCA_964407185.1 uncultured Methanomassiliicoccales archaeon
TGACGCAACATCCACGTCGCGAAGGGTCGCAGGCGCCGACCCGGTCTTGCTGCGGCACAGCTCCCGCCATTGTGCATCGATTGGATTCGGCAGGTCGACGCCCGCCATCGTGGACGCGATGAGAGTCCACATGCGTGCGCACGCGGCGACATCGTACCCACCGCCCGTCGCAGCGACCCACCGTGAAGCACACAGGTCTTGGGTCCACCCATCAATCAACTTGCCGAACGCCTCGTACGTCCGGCTTGTGAGCTTCAAGTGCGCAAGCGGATCGAGATACGTGGCGTCCGCGCCCGTCTGCGTGAACACAAGATCTGGGCGGTACGCCCGTGCGAGCGGCGGGACAATCTCCGTCACCGCATAGAGATAGCTCGCGTCCCGCGTGTATGGAGGAAATGGGACGTTCACTGCATAGCCCCGTCCTTTCCCTCGTCCGATCTCGTCCGTGAAGCCCGTGCCCGGGAACAGGAAGCGTCCGTCCTCATGCAAGGAAATTGTGAGGACCCGTGGGTCGTCATAGAAGATGTGCTGGACGCCATCGCCGTGGTGTGCATCAATGTCGACGTAGAGGACCCGGTGCACGAGGCCTTTGTCGAGAAGGTGCTTCAGGCCAATTGCGACGTCGTTGAAGATGCAGAAGCCCGATGCCTTGCTTGGCATCGCATGGTGAAAGCCCCCGCCGAGGTTGTATGCACGGGCGCGCTGCCCAGTTGCGACGAGTTCGCATGCCTGAACCGTCCCGCCCGCCTGGAGCGCGGAGCTCTCGTACATCCCGGGAAAGATCGGGTTGTCTCCGGGACCGAGGCCGAACTCGTACGCCTCCTCCTTTGGCGATATGCCGAGCTGCTTCACGGCGTCCACGTAGCGACGCTCGTGGACACGGAGAATACTCTCCTCCAGCGCGGGCGTCGGGTTGAGGAGAGTCGCGCGGCCGTCGAAGAGGCCAGAGGAACGAATGAGTTCACATGCGAGCTCCACCCGCACTTCCCGCAATGCATGTGTGTCCCCGAAATTGTACCCGAGGTACCCGTCACCGTAGAGGACCGCGAGAGGGAGCACGGCGAGAGAATCCCGCGCTGGGCTAAAGGCGTTCCCCGTGGCCATCGGAGACCTCCACGGATGATTCGGGGTTCCCAATCGCACATCCGCGCGGATGGGCTTGGCCTGCGTGGAATCCTTAATAGGATACTGCTCCTCCCGCTGCATGAACGATGAATAACTCGACTGGAATTCGGCGAGGGCTGGTTCTCTTCACGGGCTTGCTCCTCTTGCTCGGGTATGCGGCGGGCACCACCCGCGCCACATTGGCGGGGACATCGGAGGACGTTGAATCCGCAGTCACGGAGACGATTGTCCTCCCGATGAATGGATATGCCGCCTACAACTTCACACTGGCTACGGGAGAGGCGCTCCTTTACAGCGTCGAGGTCACGGACGGCGGCGCAATCGACGTGTACCTCGTCCCGCCCGTCGGGCTCGCGAAGTACACGACTGGATCATCGAGTACCTTTGACCGATACCAGGAATTCCCGGACCAGCGGGCGGTGAGCGGAACGCTTCCGGACGTAACGGGGCCGGTCGCTGTCATTGTGGACAACGCGAACGTCTCTGCCGCGCAGCCGACCGGAGTCGTATCCGTATCAGTCGCCCTGTTCAAATCCTCCAACATCGTGCTCGGTGGAATCCTCTTCATCCTATGCGGTGCGGGAATCCTCGGAAGTGTGGCGGTTATCCTCGTAGTGCGGCGAAGAAAGGCAAGGATCGCACAGCCACCATTCTCGCCGGGCAGCCCGCCCGAGGCGCTGCAAGTGCCCGAGACCGCTTTCTTCGGCCTAGAGCATGGCCCGCCATCGGAGCCCCCGCGTCCGTAGACGCCAAGCCTTCCGCTACGCGAACGATCGGTAGCACAAGAAGCGCGACCGCCCCAGCTGTGGACCCCTTAGACTTGGAAAGGCGGGCGAATCCGAATGACATGGACCAACGGGGTCGCGTGGGCCATCTCGACATCGACCGGACGAATAGATACTGACTCGGAGGGCTTCATCTTCCTCATGCGTTCACTTCCTCTTACCGTTTTGATGTTATCTAAGTGTAACCGACAACGCCGCAATACTTATTGGTTTCGACTCCACTACACCGTTTTGACAACATCTAATAAAGGGAGAGGGTCCCGTGCGACGAAAGCAGCTAGAGGTCACGGCACGGCAAGTCCAGATCTTGAGTGAACCCTCACGCCTTCGAATCCTTTCGCTCCTTTTTGAGCGGGAAAACAGTATCTCGGGCCTCGCGAGGGCGCTTGGGCTCACACCCGCGACCATCCATCACCACGTGAACGTTCTTCGCAAATCGAAGCTGATCCGACAGACGCGATCGGAGGTGAGGGGCAATGTCGTCGAGAAGTACTACGCGATGCCAGCGAAGGGGATCGACTCCTCGCAGGTTTGGGACCGACTCAAGGACTCGGACAAAGTCGCGTATCGCCTCGCGATTCTTGGGCTGCTGAAGGGGATGATCAATGAAGCGATGGGGGCAATCCAGAAACACGGGACCGTCGAATGGGAGGTGGGGCGGCTCCATTTCTACCGCATCCCATATCGGAAGGACACGATTCAGCAGGTCGAGGAGATTCAGGAGGAGGTGCGCGAGAAGCTCTCGCGCCTCGAGGCGAAGTTCGGATCGGCGGGAGACGAGGAGCGGCTCACGGTCGTGATCACGACACTGCCATGAGCGAGCACTCACGACGTGCTGTGCCGCCGAACCGGCCGTTCTCCGGAGAATACGGACTTACACTTTATACAGCCGCGCGATGTTGGGCCCGCCCGCATGGCTGACCGGCTCGACCCGATTTTCAATCCCCGCTCCATCGCAATCGTCGGAGCGTCCCGCCATCGGGGGAAGGTCGGGTACATGATCATGCGCAACCTGATCGCGAACGAGTACCAAGGGAAACTGTTCCCAGTGAATCCGAATGCGGACTCCGTGTGGGGGATCAAGGCCTACCCGAGTGTCCTTGATGTCCCGGACACCGTCGACCTTGCAATCATCACGATCCCTGCGGACCTCGTCCTGCCCGCGGTCGAGCAGTGTGCGAAGAAGGGCGTGAAAGGGCTCGTCGTAATCACCGCCGGCTTCCGCGAAATCGGGCCCGTCGGCGAGGACCGAGAGCGACGGCTCAGGGAGGTCGCAAGGACGCATGGGATCGTCCTTGTCGGGCCGAACTGTATGGGCGTGATTAACACCCACGCAGAGGTTCAAATGGACGCCACGTTCGCCCCCACGCCTCCGCTCCGTGGTCACATCTCGTTCCTCTCGCAGAGCGGCGCGCTCGGCGTGGCGATCCTCGATCACGCGAAGAGCCTCCAGCTCGGATTCGCGAAATTCGTTTCGTTGGGCAACAAGGCGGACGTGAGCGGCAATGACTGCCTCTTGAGCTGGGAACACGACCCCGAGACTCGTGTGATCCTGATGTATCTCGAAAACTTCGGGAACCCAAAGAACTTCGCGCGAATCGCGCGGAGGCTCACGAAGAATAAACCCGTGATCGCGGTAAAGGCGGGGCGCACGGAAGCGGGTGGTCGGGCCACCGTGAGCCATACGGGCGCCCTCGGCGGCAGCGACATCGCGGCGGATGCGATCTTTGCCCAGACCGGAGTGATGCGAGCGAATTCGATCGAGGAGCTGTTCGACTACGCGATGGCGTTCGCCCGCCAACCACTCCCACGGGGGAAACGTGTCGCGATTATCACGGACGCCGGCGGCCCCGCGATTATGTGCACGGATTTCCTCATCCAGCAAGGGATGGAAATGGCGACGCTCTCGGAATCGACGGTCGCCTCGATGCGGGAGTGGGCACCCCCGGAGGCGTCGCTGAAGAACCCAATCGACCTCCTCGCGTCCGCGGGCCCGGGTGAATACCGTCGCGCGGTCGAGGCGGTGCTCAAGGACTCGACTGTCGACGCGCTTATTGTGATCTACGTCCCACCGATCGTCACGGAGGATGTGGCTATTGCTCGGGCAATTATCGAGGGCGCAAGGGGCTCCGACAAGCCCGTGTTGTGCAATTTCCTCGGAAGGAGCGAGGACTCGCCGGGTTTTGTAGAGCTTGTTCAACACGCGATTCCCTCGTACCTCTTCCCGGAGAGTGCCGCGCGGACGATTGCGATGATGTATCGTTACAGGGAATACCTTGAGCGAGACGAGGGCGAGTTCCCGAAGTTCGACGTCGACCGGGAAGCAGCGAAGCAGATTCTTGCGCGGGCTAAGGCCAAGGGCTGGTCCCGGCTTCCCGAACGCGAGGCGATGGATCTGCTCCGCGCGTATGGGCTGCAGATCGCGAGAACGAAGTTCTGCCGTGACGCAGAGGAAGCCGAGACCGCGGAAACGGCTAGAAAACGCCGAGCGCGCCGAGCA
>CAYOUM010000007.1:10233-17257 GCA_964407185.1 uncultured Methanomassiliicoccales archaeon
CGCGCGTATGGGCTGCGGATTGCGAGGACGAAATTCTGCCGCGACGCGGAGGAAGCCGAGGCCGCGGCGGGTGAAATCGGGTATCCCGTGGCGCTGAAGGCAATTGGCGCCAAGCTCGTCCACAAGACGGAGTATGGCGCCGTCGCCCTCGACATTCGGGGCTCCGAGGAGCTGCGGTCTGCGTGCGGGAGAATGGAGAAACGTCTCCACAAGGCCCAGGTTCCCTTCGACGGGTTCCTCGTGCAGGAGTTCGTGCGGGGCGGGAAGGAAACAATCCTCGGGATGAACCGCGATAAGGTGTTTGGCCCGCTCATCGCGTTCGGCCTGGGTGGGATCTACGTCGAGTGGTTGAAGGACGTCGCGTTCGGACTCGCGCCGATGACGGATATGGATGCACGTCGGATGATCCGTTCGATCCAGACGTATCCACTCCTCGAGGGTGTTCGCGGCGACAAGCCGAGCGATGTGGATGCACTGCAAGAGGCGTTGCTTCGGCTATCGGCGCTCGTTACGGATGTCGACGAGGTCAACGAGGTCGACTTGAATCCCGTCGCGGCCCTCGAGAGCGGGAGGGGCTACGAGGTCATTGACGCGCGGATCGTTCTCTAGGGTGCGGACGTGTCCGCGGTCTCCCGGGCGATATGAGTTCAATCCACTCGCGGTCGGGGCCCTCGATGAATGCGAGCCAGTCTCGTCCCTCCCGGAACGGCGTGATTCGGATCTTGACGTTGTCCCGATGCTGCCGAAGGAATGATTGGACGTTCCGGACCGTGAACGCGAGGTGGTCGAGTTGATCCCCATCACGGTAGCGCGCGTGGATTCCTTTCGGCGGGTACCAATTTAACTCCAAACGCTGACGCCCCCGGGGACTCTTGAGCAAGGCAATCTTTCCGCCTGTCTCACGAATCGACATTCGGAATGTGAGTTCCATTCCCATCACATGGGTATAGAAATCGATCGATCGATCCATGTCCCGGACCCGAATCCCGGTGTAACGAAAGCCCATGGTGCTCCTCACGCGGCAGAGCCGAGGGGCGTGCAATGAACCTTTTCCCGCCGCTTGGCGGGAGGGTGATGCGCGCGTTTTATCAGAGAGGAGACTTGGGAGACCAGGGTTAAATACGGCCGAAGCCAGAACCGCGGAACCAGTCGCTACGGCCAAAGGAAGGGCCGTCCGTAGGAGGACGCCTATTGCTGCAGCCCGTTCGCAAGACAACGCGGGCGACCCTGCTGAAGATGTTCATCCTCGACGAGCAGGGAGGTTACGGGGGAGAGTACGTCCTCGACCATGATTGCCTCATCGAATATGGCGACTTCCTCCGTGTCGTCCCGGAATCGGGGCTTGCCGATGAGGATAGCGTGTACCTGGCCGAGTACCAAGCCACCGCGTTCCACGGGAACCGACTCAGCTTGATTGCGATCTCAAGAGGGCCCCTCGCCCCGGAGGACCTTGCATGGACGAAGGCCGCTCTGGTCGCGACGGAAGCGCACTTCACGAACGCCGACTCCGCACGCACACCGACCACAGAGCCGGATCGGGGCGTGATGGAATCCCTCGTGTCCGCGTTGGAGAAGCGCGAGGCGGACCTCGCAGCCCGGGAGAAAGCCCTCGCAGAGTCCTCGAACCAAGTTCGAGAGGAAGCGCAGAAGGCGCGAACCAACCTCGAGGCGGAAGTGGTAGCCTTGCGGGGGCAGATCGCGGACTTGGAGACGAAGCGTGAACAGGAACGGAAGCAGTTTGACGAGGAGCGAAACCGGCTGCGAAAGGAAACGGACGGCGCCGCGCCAAAGGCCATGGAGACCTCAACCCTGCAAGCGGAGCGCGAGCAGCTCGAGCGCGACCGGAAAGTGCTGCAAGACCAGACCTCGAGCCTCCTGGAGCGAGAGAAAGAACTGCGGACGCGGGAGGCCGAACTTGCCCAGAAGGCAGAACACACCCAGGCCATCGGAAAGGAGAACGAGACGCTCCGGGCGAAGATCGAAGATCTGAAGAAATCCCCCCCGAAGGAGTTCGACGTCGTGGCCGCACGGCGCGAGATCGACATGCGGGTAAAGATTCTCCAGCAGAAGGCCCTCGACCTTCTTGACCGAGAGGAAAAGCTCCGACGACGTGCGGAGGAACTTGTTCAGGCGACCGCGCGCAAGTCATAAGACCGCGATTCGAAGAAGCTCGAAACTTCAGAATTTGGAGTCATGCGGTCCCTAAGCGGCCTAGGTCCTACCGGGGTTCACCTCAGGCGCAGGAATCTGCGCACCGATCGCTTCCAAGTCCATCTGGGCGGCCATGAACAGCTTTTCTGCAGCCCTAATCACCCGAGAGGCATCGGAACTCCTCGAGACGATGACCCAGTGAAGGCCTTCTCTCCGGACGACGTGCAAAGTATGCGGATGGGCCGCTACCGAGGTCATCTCCCGCCAAGGTTGGCCCTGCAGGTGCGACCACAGTTTGGCCTCGTCGAATGGCGCCCCGGGTGTCGAGTAGTGGAACCGGATTTCGCTATCCTGGTCGATGAGGAACGCTTGATCGACAATCTGTCGACGACGCGGGAGAAGGACCGCTCCGAGGAGTACGCCAAGGGCCGCCGCGATCACGATGAGGAGGAACAACTCGCCACCGAGCCCGTCGGGTTCGTTCGGAATGATGGGGGCCGCCGCAATCCGAACCGTGAAGTTACGGAACGCAACGCCACCGAACGGATCGCTCGCAGTTAGGTTCACATAGTACACGCCAGGGAGCGCGATGCCGGTCACCTTAGCATTACCGGGGTCGAGGGTGAGCCAGGTGGCGTTCGTGGCGAGCGACCACCCCACCGGATCGCTGTCGGGGTCGGTGGCGGAGAAGCTCGCCTCGTACAGCTCGTTCTCTCGTCCCGTCTCCGATGCCGTGACGATTGCCTGTGGCGGGCGATTGACCACGATGAGCGAGAAGTTTAGCCGGTCGGTCCCGCCAAAGCCGTCCGACACGGTCACCTCGACCCAGTACGTTGCCGGGGCATTCCATGTAAGCCCGGTGACGGTCCCGTCCGCGATATTCACGGAAAGGAATCCCGCGTTCGTGCGGAGGGACCACGTGAGCGCGTCTCCATCTGAGTCAAGGGCGTTGAAATCGACCGCGAAAGAGGCCTGTCGAAGCGACACCGCGTTGCCGATCGGATTAGAAATCGACGGCGCGAGGTTGCCAACGGATAGCGTGTAGTTGTTCGACGTGGACCCGCCGAAGCCGTCGACCGCTCCGACTTCGATGTAAAACACCCCTACTGCCGCGGGAGCGACGCCCCACACGGTCCCGTTCGCCGATCCAACCGCTAGCCAGGGGGCATTTGTCGAGAGCGACCAGACCAGCGTGTCGTTATCCGGATCCGTGCCGTTGAAGTCCCGCACGTACGACCGTCCCGTGTGTACTGCGTCGGATGCGATCGGGTTTGAGATGCTGGGTGCCCGGTTCATAACGGAAACCTGTCGCACGGGCGTCGTGGCGACCGCGAGGTCCCCGGCGGATGCCCGCGCCGAGAAGGAGTAGTTGAACGTCCCACGGATCCCGATCACTCGGTTCAGGAAGTAGTCCTTCCCGTCGACGTAGTTCGTATCCGCCGAATTGTTCTCGACCATCGCGTAGGAGGTCCCGTCGAGCGTGAGGTTGACGAACGCCGGGGCGTTGTTCTCCGGATCGGAATACCGGACGAAGAACGTGAAACTTGTCGTGATGTTCCCCGACGCAGGCGAGACCCCCGCGTTCGTCAGGACCGCCTGTTCGTTCGTGATCGCGACGGCGACGAAGTCCAGGCTGAGGGCCCACCGGGTTGAATCCTGAGACGCTCCGTCCACGAATCGGACCCGCACGGTGCCCCCGGACAAGTGGTCCGCCGCGAGGGAGGAATTGTGGTACGCGTTCGTGGCCGTGAAGGTGGCCGACAACAGGAGGGCCCATGCCAAGGATGTGAAGTTCCAAACGTGGACGTGGAAGTTCTCCCCGCCCGCGGAGATGTTCCCCTTCACGACCAAGATCGGATTCGAGCCTGTGATGATCCCGGTGACGTTCTGGCGCACCTCCAAGGAGTACGTCAGACGGATCGTGGTAACCGCGACCCAGTCTAGGAACATGTCCGAAGGGGACGGGTCTGCGGCGGCTACGTCTAGGAACCTCACTTGGGGGCTCCCGCCGTTGTACTCCGAGGGGGTAAGGGTGTACGTGAACAGGGTGTTGGTGATGGAGTTCACCGTGAGCCGGGTATTCCACGTCGCCGGCGGCGTGAGGACCTGCACGTTCACGTCCTCGTCCGACCGGTACCCCTTTACGCTCAGGACGTAGGAGGCACCCGAAGGAACGCCCGTCCAGTCGTACGTCACGTCCAGCCGGTAGTTCGTGAACCTTCGGATGATCCGTTCGTGGTCGATGTTCACATCGGATTGGGTGGAATCGCCCGTTTCCGTGCTGCCAATCCACCGAATCGAGGGCGCTCCCGCGTTGAACTCGGTCGTCGTGAGCGTGTAGCACTGGTCCGCGTTGTCGTCGGCCGTCTTGGACACTGTGATCCGGGTGTTCCACGTCGCGGGTGGAGTGAGCACCTGGACGAGCATCGACTCGCCGCCTGCGTTCGTGATGTGGGCCTCCACGCACACGTCGTACGAATTGCCGTCCGTCGGGATGCCGGACCAGTCGTGGCGGACGGACAGCCTGAAGTCAGCCGGCACCGGTTTGAACGCGGCCCCTGAGATCGACCAGCCCACAGAGTCGGACAGGGACCAACTCATGACGACGCCGCCCGCCGGGGTCTTCGGCCCCTCCGTCGAACTCTCGCCGCGGATGTTGGGGTCCGTGCCTCCGCTCTCAGTGTATTCGCTCCACCGCTCCGTCTGGCCGGCGCCCGCGGTCCCCGTCGGCAGCCCGTTGCCAAAGGAGCGGAAGGCGACGGCGTCGACGACCCACGCGTTGTCCGCGACCGTCGTCACGCTCACGCTCGGCGTCGTGCTGCTCCCCGTGGCGCCATTGTTCGCGTCGAGCGGGGTGGTCTGAGCCACGCCCGTCAGCGAGATGGCGCCCGCTCCGGCCCGCGCCGCGGCCGACAGGATCACCTGGACCGTGTTTGCGCCCGTCGCGGGGCCGACGAGATACCACAGCTCGGACCGGACGCTCACGCCGTTCGTGTCCGCGCGGACGAACGTCAACGCGGTGCCGGCGTACGTAATCGAGCTTACGGTCTGGCTGAGATCGTTGCGGATCGCCACGCCGACGAAGAGCAGGCGGTTCGTCCCGCTCGTCGTGTGGGTCCAGGAAAAGCTCGACACGTCGACCCCCTGAGCGCTGCTCGCCGCGTCGAACGCGATGGAGGTGCCGCCGACTCCGGCTTCGCGCAAGCACCGGTACACGTTGTTCGACGACTGCAGGCTCGTCGGGAACGTGCCGCCGCAGCCCGAGCCGGTCGTGAGCGTTTCCGTGCCGGGGTAGTGATCGCTGCTCGGGAGAACGGCTTCGCGGTACTGGACAAGAACCCCGTCCTCCGAGGAGATATCCCCCGGGAACGTTCCAGCGACCATTGTGCCCGTCGTCAATGCCTGTGTTGCAGGGGCGGTGACGGAATCTGGCGCCGTGTCGCTTTCGTGAAGCGTCTCGCGCACGCCGTCATCCGTTGGGGCACCGCCGAGACCTGTCGTCGTTCCCGTGATTACCTGCTCGGATTGAACCGGGAATATGAAGGTGGCGGCGTGCGAAATGGTAGACATGGTCAAAGAGAGGACAAGCGCAACCACAACCAAGATTCCGAGCCGCCCAAAGCGTCCGATCTCGCTCCGCTGTCGCACGCATGGGTCGATGGGGATCCCTCACGCCTCAAGGGCCTAGACCGTAACCGTGGGAATCCCGGGGTAAATCGGTTCCCCCTCAAGTTGCGAGACCGAGAATCACTGATGAAACCGGACCAGCGCCGGAATCAGCACGGATAACAGAGCCCTGTCTGTTAAATAGAGTCCGTCGTCCATCGAAAACGTCCCTACGCAGACGCCTCTGAGAGAGGATATCGCCGTGCGGATTCGGTACCGCGACCGGAGGTTCGAGCCTCTCACGCGGGAGGCTTCCAGTGCACATCAGAGTGTTCCCTTGTTCGCGCCCGGATTTCTGCTGAACCCATACCTCCTCGAAGGCCTCGGACTGGGTGAGTGGTTAGGGATTGTTGGTCTCGGGCTCGCGGGGGTCGCCTTCGCAGTTGTCGCGTTCAACGTCCTGAAATCACGGCAGGGCCGAATCGCGAAGGCTTTCTTGCTGGACTCGGCGGGAACACCGCTGAAGGAACTCGTCTTCGATCCGCGATGCCCAATCACACTGTCGGAGGCTCAGGATAGCCTTCCAGGTCGAGGGTTGTCGGACGAGGCGGAGACCGAGGCCTCCGGTTACCGTCTCACGTCGCTCCACGCAGACAACCTACGCTTGATTCTGGCCTTCCGAGGCCGCGTACCCCTGGAAGGTCCGAGCTTTGCGAAGTTCCTCATGGTGTCCGTTCAAAATCGATTCGATGAGGCGGCTGTCACGCGTGCCGCGCAAGTCGCAGACCGGGAGACGGCAGCGACGGAGCGGGAAGCCGCCCTGCTGGAGGTCGAGGGACGTCTTGCCCCACAACAGGAAGCCATCGAGAAAGAGACCGCCATCCTTAACGAGCGGGCGAGGAAGCTTGGCGAGCAAAAGGAGTACTTTGACGGCAGGATGGCGGAAGTTCGTCGCCTCGGAGAGCACCTCCAGACGCCAGCCTCCGAAGTGGGCCTCGAACGGGATCGGCTGGAGAAATGGATCGAGGAATTGGGGACTCGCGAGGAACGCGTTCGGCAGCTGGAATCGGATAGCGATCGGCGGTTGGCAACCCTCAACGAACGGGAATCCCGCCTCGTCGGAAGAGAGCAGCAAATCGATGAACGGGAGCGGAGGGCACTCGCCTCAGAGGTGACCGGCCGATCGCTCGCCGAGGATGCGGAGGCGAAGGTACTGGACGTCCGGAAACGCGAGGAGAACCTTGCGGTCCGGGAGCAGAGCGTTGCC
>CAYOUM010000008.1:0-16661 GCA_964407185.1 uncultured Methanomassiliicoccales archaeon
GGCTCGTCGCCCTTCACGCCGGCCGCGGTGAGGACCTTCTTCGGGCTCTCCACCGTAATCTTCTGGCCGGCGGCGTGAAGCACACGCGCACCGTAGACGTACTCCATGGTTCGTTCACCTCCTGTTCCGGATCGTCCTCATGAGCCGAGGCCTGCGGCGACGTCCTCCTCGGCAGCTTTCTCTTCCTTCTTCGTTGGTTCCTCTCGGGCCGGACCTTCTCGCGAAGGTGACCCGCCGAGCTTCGCGCGGGTCGCCTCGTCAATCGCATCCGGCGCGCGCGCCGCGAGGGCGAGGGCTTCGGCCTGGGCCTTTGCGAGTAGGAACTTCACGGTATCGGGGGTCGGGAACGCCGCCCCGATTGCAAGTGCGAGCGCGCGGCGATATGCCTGTGCAAGCAGCGGACGGATCGTCCGAGGCGACGGGTAGTGGAGTGCCATCGCAAGGGCCATTGCCCGCGTGTCCGCGAGCGCAAGGTCCGCGCGAATCTTCGCATCGTCAACGGCTAGGACATCCCGAGCAAACATCATCCCGCCTTCATACGCTCCGCGCAGATCGAGGCCCACGGTCAGTGGGTAAATCTCGAGGCGGGCGAGAACCTGAGCGACGTCCCTCGGAATTCGTTCCCCTGCCCGAACGAGGAGCTTGTCTTTCTTGACGATCACCTTCCCTCGTTCGATCGCCGCAGGAATCCCCGCCTTCTGAAGTTCGCCGACGATCGGCCCTGGTTTGAACGGAGTCTCGCCCTCCCGCACCCAAATGTCCTCGGGCGCGCTCTCCCCGCCGCGTGCGGGCGCCTTTGTCTTCGTCGACTCCATCTCCTTAAACAGGCGGAACGGGTTCAGGCTCGACGTCACGACCGCGGTCTGGTCTTCGATGACGTCTGCGAGCTTCTCGAGCCCGGCCTTCTTTGTGGCCGCTTGGGCGAGCGCGATCCGAAGGAGGTTGTTCTTCGTTACGACGATTGTCGCCTTTCCACGGAGTCTCTTCCGCATTGCCTGGAACTGCGGGGCGGGGATCCCGCGGATGTTCACAATCCCGACGACGGACGCGGCCTCGAAGTTCCGAACGAGCGCCTCGACCGCTTCAGCCTTGTAGGGTGGGACACGCGCCATGGAATCACCTCAGAGGTACCTCACGGCGGGGCCCATCGTCGTCTTGATGAAGGCCGACTGGATGTTGAATCGACCGCGCTCGAGCTTTCCGAGAAGGCGACGCATGAGAAAGTCGAGGTTCTCCGCGAGATCCTCCGGCGGCATGTCCCTCGACCCAATGGGCGCGTGAAAGGTCCTCTTGTCCCGAGAACGGACGCGTACGGTATTCCGCATCGAATTGATCAAGGGCACGGGGTCCGCCCCAGGCGGGAGCGGCTTCGGCATCTTCCCACGCGGTCCGAGGACAACACCGAGCCGCCGACCGATGACTGGCATCAGCGGAGCCTCTGCGACGAAGAAATCGACCGAGGTCGCGAGGTCCTTCGCCTTCTTCTTGTCGCCCGCGTACCCCTCAATCTCCTGGGGTTGGATGATGAGGTCGGCGGCGCCCTTCGCCTTGACCGCCATCTCGCCGGAGGCGAAGACGCACACCCTGATCTTCCGACCCCGACCCTTCGGGAGGATGACGTCCTCGTCGATCCGGTTCTTCGGGACGGAAAGATCGATGTCCCGCAGGTTTATTGCGATCTCCACAGACTCGGAGAACTTCCGGGGAGGAGCCGCCTCGAGGGCCTTGAGGACGGTCTCAATCGTCTTCTTCTCCGCCGTACGAAACACCTCCTGTAGTAGATCGGCGCAGGCGCCTCCTACAGAGAGAGGCGCTGCAATGAGGCGGTCCTATATGAGCGTTGTGCGGGCGCGACCACGACACGGCGCAGGATGCTCCCCCTTCCCACCCCGTGACGTACGGCGCCAGGTCCGGATCGGGTCCAGGCTATTATCATTGCACGGCTGATAAAATCACTAACCTTTATCGCGCGACGGCCCTTCGCCCCGGCCGATGCGTGAGGAGGATGCCTACGCTTCCCTCGAGATGCTTGGCCTGACTCGCAAGGAGGCTGCAGCGTACCTGTGCCTTGTACGATCCGGCGGGTCGACGGCGGCTCAGGTTTCGGGGCTCTTGGGCGTTCAGTATCCGGCCGTATACCGAATCCTGCACAGCTTGCAGTCGAAGGGCTGGGTCGAGACGTCTCGCGACCGGCCGAACCGATATCGCGCGCGGAACCCGAGGGTTGTCGCGGAGCAGGCCCGCCAGATCCGGGCGGAGAACCTTGGCGCGGCCGCGGAACGCACCGCAGGGCTCCTCGACGAGTACAACGTGAGGTCCCGTACGGCGGAAGGGGATTTGTTTCTATACAAGGGCCCGGAGAGCGTCGCGAACAAGCTCCGGGAGGTCACCCTCTCCGCCTCTCGGGAGATCCTCGTCGTGGCCCCGTTTCCCATCGACCTTGAGGTCTTGCGGCTCCTCCTCACGACGCTCCGCCGCGGCCGTCACAGGTCCCGCGTCGTCATCAACGAAGCGAATGCGGACGATCTTGAGAAGCTCAACGCATTTCTCGGGGGGCCCATGCGGGTGGAGCTGAAGTTCCCGCGGACACATCTCCCCGATACCCGGCTCGCACACACGTTCGTCTTCCCAAGCGACACGGAGCTGTTCATCCTGAACTCGTTCTACAGGGAGGGCGTGATTGTCCTTGAGAAGCTTCAGGGGCTGTGGATCGGGGACGCAGACTACGTGAGGCTCCAGCTCGAGGCTATGGTCCGCGGCCTCGCGACGGTTCGGAAACGGCGTCCTCGTGCGTTCCCCCGGGGCTAGCCTTTCGCGAGCAGCCGGTCGTACTTTCCCGCCCGGATCTCCGCGCCGACTTCCTTCGGGCTCTTGCCCTCGACGGTGACGCCCATCGACACGCAGGTGCCGACAACCTCGAGTGTGCGGGCCTTGAGGTCCTTCGCCTCCATCGCGTCCGCCTTCATGTTCGCGATCTTGATCGCCCCTCCCATCGTCAGGTTCCCGATTCTCGTCTTCCCGGCGTCGCCGCTTCCCTTCGCAGCGCCCAGCTCTTTGAGGATGAGCGCGGACGTTGGCGGAGTACCGACCTGGATCGTGTACTGCTTCGTCTTCGGGTCAATGACAATCTTGACGGGGACCTTCATTCCGTCGAAGGATCTCGTCTTCTCGTTGATCGCCTGGACGACCTCCATGATGTTTACGCCCATGGGACCGAGAGCGGGGCCGAGGGGCGGACCCGCGGTGGCGCTTCCACCATCAACGAGAACTTCGAGCGTCTCCGCCATGCGCCGCGGCGCACCGGTAGACGCGATATAAACGTTTGGACCACTCGCGCTCAGGTTTAAGCGAGTCCCGGGAATCCCGCACCTAGTGGTATGCGTGTCTAGGAGAAAATCCGCGGGGACGAAATGGGAATTCGAGGCCGATTACTTCACGTTCTGCAACTGCGACTGGGGCTGCCCCTGCAACTTCAACGCCCGACCAACGCAGGGGAACTGCCACGGGGTCGGCGCCTGGCGGATCACCAAGGGACAGTTCGATGGGACGAAGCTCGACGGCGTCGTGTTAGCGGCCGCGTATTTCTTCCCGGGGCTCGTCGAGCAGGGCCACGGAATCGCGCGGTTCTATGTCGGCCGCGAAGCGAATCCGGCCCAGCGCAAGGCCATCGAGGCAATTTGCAGCGGGAAAGTTGGCGGCGGAAGCTTCGAGATCTTCGCTAACCTTTCGGAGAAAGTCTACCCGTTCATGGTGACGGACATCGATCTCCACATCGATGGTCCTCGGGCACGCCTCCGGATTCCCAACATCATGGAAGCGGAGTGCGAGTCCTTGTCGTATCCGGACGGACTCGTTATCGAGCCGTACTTCACGCTTCCGCACGGGATTGAATTCAAGACCGGCCTCGCCACAAACACGAAGAAGTGGTGGATCAAGGACGGGGAGATGCTGGCGAACCATCAGAACGTGTACGGTGTCGTTACGAAGGTGCGATTCACGGAGAAGGGATGCGTGGGGTGAGGCCTACTTCTCCTCCTCTTTCTGGAGCACCCGGACCTGCGTTCCGGGGACCGTGACGGGAATCCGGACCATCGCCTCGAACAGTTCGACGGTGACCTCCTCCTTCGTTTCGTCGATTTTCAACACGCGGGCCTTCTCGCCCTTGAACGGGCCCGCCATCAACTCGACGATGTCACCCTCCATGATCCCGCTCACGACAGGCTTCGGGGCGAGGTACATCTCGATGTCGGCGAATTGGATCGCTTTCTCCCCCTTCGACTCGACGAGCCCGCGCGCCCGTCGAATTCCCCGGATCACTTCCTCAAGGCGGTCCGGGTTCATCGACTCCACAAGGAGGTAGCCGCGGAGGTTCACGGGCACGAGGATCGAGAAGACGCCGATGTCACGGGCCTTCGCGCGGGCGAAGACGGTATCCGCAACGGCACGCTCGTGGCCGATGCTCGTTTTCACCGCGATGATGGCCTGGCGGGCCGTCGCGGTAATCGTCCGCGAATCCGACACGGCGGGGTCGCTTTTCGAGGTCGCGCTCAGGATCAGAGTCAGCTTGTCCCCGTACCGTGCACCCTTTGGACATGTCACCTCAAGCGTGATTTCGCGGGACCCCCCGCCGATGAGCAGGAATTCCTTCTCCGGAATCTTCGTGAACGTGACGTCCCAGACCTTCTCCTCGATGCCCCACAGCTTGATCGTCCATTCCGGAGGCTCCGGCGTTTCAGAGGAGTAGTTCAGGTCAACCTTCACCTTGATGGTGTCATCATCGGAGCCCGTGTTGGTGACGAGGAGCTCGTACTCCCGGGGCTCACCCGCGGTCATCGAGATTCGCTCCTCCGCGGGCCTCGTGAACTCGACCCTCAGCCCGTAGGCTGGCCCTAGCGGGCGCTCCGGCTCGACGGGCTTCGGCTCGGGCGGCTTGATTTGGTCGTCAAACAACCCCACGGTCGTTCGCCTCACTCAACGAAACAGGCTTTCAATGTACCCGGGCCCGTACTTCATCAGCCAGTAGATCACGAACCCGAGCAACCCGATGAGGAGGAGCCCGATTCCGGTGATCGTCACGATTCGGCTGTACTCCTCCCGCGTGGGCTTCCGGGCCATCCTCAGGACGCGACCATAACGGCCCTTCCCGATCCGCTTCGTCCGCTCCTCGATTTGATGCTGGATCTCCCGGCTCCTCTCAACGATGTCTTCCATCGCCCGTTCCTCACCGCACGACGTCGACCCCGGCTTCGCGACCGCGTAGTAGCTCGCCGGGACCATAAATCTGCTTCGATTTAACCCCCGTCAGAATCAGCATCACACGGAGCGTGTGCTCGACGGAGGGGTCGACCGCCGCGCCCCAGATGATCCGCGCATTCGGCGAGATGCGGGACTGGACGATCTCCGCGGTCTTCTCCGCCTCACTCACCGTCATGTCTGTCCCGCCCGTCACGTTGACCAGCGCGCCCGTGGCGGTCGAGATGTCGACGTCGATGAGGGGCGAATTGATCGCTTCCTCAATCGCTTCCTCCGACCGTCGGTCGCTGTCGCTTTCGCCGAGGCCAATCATCGCAACACCGCCGCCCTTCATGATCGTCTTGATGTCGTTGAAGTCGAGGTTCACGAGTCCGGGCCGCGTAATCACCTCTGTGATCCCTTTGATCGCGCGCATGAGCACGTCGTCCGCGACCTTGAAGGCGGAGTTCAGCGCGAGTCGGGGGACGAGCTCGATGAGCTTGTCGTTTGGAATCACGACAACGGTGTCCGCAAAGTTCCGGAGTCTTTCGAGGCCGTATTCCGCGTTCTCTGCTCGAATCGCGCCCTCCGCCCGGAACGGGAACGTGCAGATCGCAATCGTCAACGCTCCCATCTCCTTCGCGAGTTGCGCAACGAATGGCGCGCCACCCGTGCCCGTGCCACCACCGAGCCCGCACGTGATGAAGACCATGTCCGCCCCCTGCAAGGCGGCGCGGAGTTCCTCCTCGGCCTCGCGGGCAGCCTCCTCACCGACCTGCGGGAGGGAACCTGCCCCGAGGCCACGCGTCGTGCGGCGACCGAGGAGAATCTTGTGGGGCGCGCGAATTGTCAGGAGGTGCTGCGCATCCGTGTTCGTGGCGTACAGCTCCGCTCCAATGATTCCCGCCTCGACGAGTCGGTCGATCGTGTTTGTTCCGCCGCCGCCGATTCCAAGGATCTTGATGTTCGTCCGCAGGCTCGCGAGGATTCGCTCGAGTTCAGCGTCCTCCGCGGTAAACCCAACCCTCGCCTGGGTCGGCGCCTCCGGCACACGCGGCTCCTCACCTGCCCGCGTGATGACCTCCCTGACGATGGAATCCATGGATGGTCCTCCGGCTAGTTCGGTGAACCGCTGAGAACCCAGCGGCCGCATGTAGATATGGTCTTCTTATAAAGGTTTTCTGGGACGCGCAACGGACGGTCCCCGTCTCTGAGGGCGGGGAGGTTTCGGGAACGGTTCCAGCCGCGCGAGTACGACATCCCGCCAAGGTGGTCCGTGCCTAGCGAATCGCGTCAACGCCGAAACGCTGGCGAATCTCCGCAGGGTCGTGTCTGCCGAGGATCTGCTTTGATCGGACCCCCGTCGCGACGAGCATCACACGCAGTGTGTGTTCGAGCGTCAGGTCCACCGTCGCACCCCAGATGATTCGCGCCGTGGGGGACACCTTCTGCTGTACAACCTCTGCGCACCGCTCCGCTTCGCCGATCGTCATGTCCGGCCCGCCGGAGACGTTCACGAGCACGCCGTGCGCGCCGGAGATGTCCACCTCCAGTAGCGGGGAATTGATGGCCTCTGTGATTGCCTCCTGGGCGCGCTGCTCGCCCACGGCCTGGCTCTCGCCCATGCCGATCATCGCCACACCGCCGCCTTTCATGATCGTCTTCACGTCGTTGAAGTCGAGGTTCACGAGGCCAGGCTTGGTGATGACTTCCGTGACTCCCTTGATCGCCCGCATGAGGACCTCGTCTGCAAACCGGAACGCGACGTTCAGCGACGTACGGGGTACGAGATCGAGGAGCTTGTCGTTGGGAATCGTGATGACCGTGTCCGAAGCCTCGCGGAGCCGCTCAAGGCCCCACTCCGCGGCCTCCATCCGCATCTTCCCTTCGCCGCGGAAGGGGAGTGTCACGACTGCGACGGTGAGCGCGCCCATCTCTTTTGCGAGATGAGCAACGTATCCGGCCCCGCCCGTCCCGGTGCCGCCGCCGAGTCCGCACGTGACGAAGACGATATCACTTCCCTGGAGGACGCCCTTCAGCTCGTCCTCCGCCTCACGAGCGGCATCCTCTCCAATCTGCGGGAGCGCGCCCGCGCCGAGACCCTTCGTAACCCGTCGCCCGAGGAGGATCTTCTTGGGTGCCTTGACGGAGAGGAGATGCTGCGCATCCGTGTTCGCCGCATACAGCTCCGCGCCGACGACGCCCTCCTCGTAGATCCGCGCGATCGTATTCGTCCCACCGCCGCCAAGACCGACAATCTTGATGTTCGTCCGCATCTTGGTAAGCAGTTCCTCGAGCTCTTGGTCGACCCGGGTATCCTCGATGTGGGAGACAGCGGGTTCCCTAGCGATGGCTTCCTCTAACAGCGATTTCATAGTGCCCACCCTAATGGTGAAACTTTCAGGTCATCCCATCCCGCAAAGTTGCGCGCGAATCCTTGTCTCGCTATTTGGGTCTTTCGTCAAAGGCGGCCGTCAGCCGTTTGTCAGACTGAGTCGTGAGGCGACTGGGAGCGCAAACCATAGAGTGGGCCCTAGAACAGAATGCTTCGGGCGAGCTTCGCGACCTTCGCCCGAGCAGGCGGCTCGCAGGCGACCATCACCGCCCAGTCCGAAACCGCGCGAAGCTGAAGCGCCTGGCTCAGTGGGCTTAGCCGGGAGAGGCGGGACGTTTCTCCGTCGTCGACAACCGTAATGTCCGTCTGCGCAATCCGTGGTTCCGACACGAGGAGTTCCGGGAGCGGGATGTCGATGATCACCTCCCCCGACACGAGCCCCGCGCGGCGGGCGATCATGTCCTCGGCCTCTCGTCGGGCCGCTCGATCATCGGACAGTCGCCTCAGGGCCTCACGTCGCTCGTCGTCGAGGTCGTCGGCCGACCACGCCACGGCCCGCTTGAACAGCTTTCGATACTTGATTCGCAGCGCGATTTCGCGCTGGAACCCTCCCTGATCAACGAGCCAGCCGAGAAGTTCGTGATCGACCATCTTCTGAATCGAGGCGATCGCGGCCTTCGATCGCTCCACGGCCCGAGCGACCATCTGCTCCGCGATGCGGACGGTCTTGTGGAAGTACACGCTCGAATACATCAGGCCCCGAGCAACGAGGATGCCCTCGAGGGCGGGGAGTCCCTTCCGGTCGACGGCCATTTCGCCGTCCCGTAACACGAGCGTCTGCATCAACCGGTTCACATCAATCACGCCGAGCGCAACGCCCGTGTAATGCGCGTCCCGAATCAGGTAGTCGACCTGGTCCGCGTCGATTGCGCTGTGGATGATCTGGTACAGAACCTTCCGCTCGGGGCGCTTCGGTCCCGCGAGGCCCCGGATCAAGGCTGCGACCCGCGCCGGCCGAACGCCGCGCTTCTCGAGGATTTCGGGGATTCGCGCAACGTCCGGGAACGCAATCCTCTCGTTCCCCGCGACGTTGTCGTCCTCGCCCGTGATGATCCGCTGGGTGAGGTGCATGTGATCGACCGCGAGTTCCGAGGTGAGGACGTGCTCGAGCGTGTGGGAGAAGGGGCCGTGGCCGACATCGTGCAACAGGCCGGCGGCCATCACCAGTGCGCGTTCCTCCGATGCGAGGCCCAGGGCATCGGCCATGCGGCCTGCGACATGGCTGACCCCGAGACAATGTTCGATGCGGGAGTGATTCGCGCCCGGGAACACGAGGTACGTGAGTCCGAGCTGTCGGATTGAATTGAGCCGCTGGAGCTCTAGAGTCTCGAGCAAATCGAGGACCAGCGGGTCGAGACGGACGGTCCCATGGACCGTGTCCGTGATTGTCTTGAACTCTGGCACGCTTCGCCGATGCAGAGGTCGGAGTAAATAGGTTTGTTCGGACGGTCAGTCGCCGGGACGGAAACAGTTAACATGTTAACTGGAAGCCCGGGGCCGGCCGGCCCACGCGCCTGCGGCGGAATCGGGCCAAGTTCGCGTTGTCTATCACAAGCCTCCCAAGGCCGACGGACACGCCCATGGCCTCGAGTCGTCCCCGAAGCTCGAACGCATCCCTCTCGGACAGGATGAAGACGGACTGGCCGACCCATACGACCCCAGGCCGGTGGATGAAGCCTCCTTGCTTGTACGGGACGGTCACCCCCGCACGCGTCGTCGTGTTCCTTCGTCCGAAGATCAGCTGACACACTCGCACGGCCGTAGCGCGATCATGTCCATCAACGTCGTACGACAGAATCCAGCGGTTTCCGTCTTCCATGGGAGCAAGAGAGGGAAAGCTATATTATAGCTATTTGTTGAGGAGGTGGCCGAAAGTACTCAGGGACAGATAACATGTTGGTCTGATCTCGCGGTGGGCCGGCGAAAGACAGTTAACATGTTAGTCTGAAAACCCTCCAGGAACCCTCGAAAACAGTTAACATGTTCGTCTGTGGGTTCAGCGTGCCCCCAGAAATCCAGTTAACATGTTATGCTGGAGAGGTAGTGTCACGGGCGCCGCGAGACCCCGCCCATGCCATAGGGTCGGAACTTTGAATAAGCGCCCGGGGTTAGGACGCCTCGAGCCCGGGTGACAGAGCGGCTAATGTGACCGACTGCAGATCGGTTTCAAGGGGGTTCGACTCCCTCCCCGGGCACTCGCGCGTGGATATCATTTCCAGCGACCACCCAGGAAGGTTCTTCCGAGGGGGCTGCGCACGGGGCTGTCGCCGATGTTACAGGTTGCCATCGTGGGGGACCGCGACTCCGGGAAGACAACGTTCCTCGGCCTGCTGTATGCGGCCCAAGTGAAGTCCGGATCGGACAGGACGGACGACTTTCGGTTCCACGCGGCCTTCGAATCGCTTGAGGAAATCACCGCGGTCTTCCAGCGCCTCATGTCGGGGAGCTTTCCCGACGCAGCGACGAAGGAAGGGATTCACGAGGTTCGATTCAACCTCGGCTTCCGAAAGCCCAGGCTCGGAATCCTTCCCTTCCCCCGTTCGCGCGCGTGGGCTCCCGACGACACCGCGACGATCCGATTCACCCTATTGCGGACCTTTGACCAGGAGGTCCCCCGGTTCCTCAAGGGCAGCTCCATCGGGAACGGCGGGGCGCTGAGAACCGTCCTCGACAGCGACGCCGCTGTCATCCTCGCGGACAGTTCGCGGCTCGCCACGCGAAGCGAAGGTGCCGAGAGCGGACCGATGCACGAATATGACGTTGCGGTGGAATCGCTCCTCACCGCGATTCAGCGATGGCGGGAGCCCGGCGGCCGCCCAATCGTCTATCCGATTTTCGTCCTCTCCAAGTTTGACTGCGTGAGGCCCGAGGTGTTGCGCGCTGCGAATGTCGATGCCACGCCCCCTCGGGTGGGCAAGCGAGGACCTCGGGCGACGTATGCAGAAAAGCTCCTCGCGCACAATCTGCCGAGGACCTTCGCAAAGCTCCGAGACTGGGGACGCGGAAAGCTGAAATTCGCACTGGCCGCCTACTTCTTCCCGTGGGTGCGGACGGAACCTGCCGTGCCTGGGCAGTCCGAGAGAATTCGCCTTCGGCACTTCCGCGCCGCGGGCTGGGAGCCCGATTATTCGTTCGACGAATACATCGGCTTCGTGGAGTCCCTGAGGGACATCGCCGCCCACGCGGGCGAGTGACGGCCCGCCTCGTTCGCCCTGGTTCGCGGTGATGATAACGTTGGGGTCAGAATTAAGTACGAACGGGGGGTGATGACCCCAATATGCCATGCGCCTTATTGGGGGATCGGGCTTCCGGGAAGACGACCTTCTTGGGGCTCCTGTATTCTGCCCAAGTGAAGTACGGTACGGGGGTGCAGGATGACTTCCGGTTCCATGCACCCATCGCGTCCCTGAACGTGATGTCCGCCGTCTACGAAGGGATGAAGGACGGACGGTTCCCCAGTGCCACCCTGAAGGAGGAGATCACCGAAATCAGCTTCATCTTCGGTTACCTCCGCCGCATCGTCGGCAAGTTACCGTACTACATCCGGCAGCAGAACTGGGCGCGGCCGTTCTCCACCCTCCGGTTCTCCGCCTACGACGTCTCGGGGGAGGACATTGAAGAGTTCATCGAGACCGGAATCGCGTCGAGGCCCCTGATCCAACAGCTCCTGAAGAGCGTCGTCGTCGTGGTGTTGGTCGACTGCAGCAAGATGACGACCGACATCGACACGCCGGTCTACAAGAAGATGCTTCGGTACGACAGCACGGTCGCGAAGCTGCTCGTGGCTTTCCAGACTTACAAGAAGCAGGAGTACGAGCGGCTGAAGGACTCGGGCGTTCATCCCGAGCCGCCGATCATCTACCCCGCCTTCGTCCTCGCAAAATTCGACACCCTTCGGGATGACGTCCTCGCGAGGTTGGGCTTGCACCGAGGGTTCCCCGAGGGGAAGCGTGAGCGGAGGGAATACGCGGAAGCGCTCCTCCGAGTCTTCGTCCCTCAAACGCTCTCCCAAATCCGGGGCGGTAAGGTCGGCGGGGTCAGCATGGACAAGTCGGAATATTTCCTGAGCTGGGTCCGAACCGAAACGCACGAAGGCATGGACCCCGTCGGGCAGTCGCGAATCGTCCGGACAGGGTTCCGTCCGGAAGGCGGAGGCGAGCCCGATTTCGCCTATGACGAATACGTGCAATTTATCGAGCACTTCCGCGACATCGCCCACACGATACCCGATGAGGTCCTTGAAGGGGAGAGGTTTCAGGCCCAAGCCCTAGTTCGCTCCGCTTAGAAGGTCTGCGCCATGGGAATCACGGAGCCCATTCACGGGTCAATGGACAGGGACGTCGCGGAGTTCGACCACTGGATCTACGGCGTCGTCCCAGGGACCGGGTATACGACGAAGGCCTTCTCGAGGGGGCTCGACGCAGGCCTTTACGACCCGTATCTCCGCGGGCATTATACTCCGATTCGGGCCGGCGCGGCTCAAGTAATGGAAGGTCCGGTCGATCTGCGCATGATTCACCCGGTCCGAACGGGGCGGGAGATCCTCCTTTCCCGGATCACGCGAGGCCCCCCCGATGAGGCGGGGCGACCGACCTTTGCGAACCACACCGTCGTCGCGGCCACGGAACTCCTCCGGGCGGGTCGGATGACCTTGGGAACGGTGTTTCGCGCGATGAACGAGTTTGAACAGCAAGCCGCAGACGCCCATGGGGAGATCGGCCTTCTCAAGGTCCCCATGCTCCCCCAAGAGGAAGGTCGCTATCCCTTCGGCCACGGGATCCACAAGCACCTCACTTTCCCCGCCCTCGAAACGCTCGCGACCCGCATCATGGCGGATCCGGGCAGCCGGACCCTTCTCTTGAGCAGGAACACGACGCCCGATGCGCGAAACACGACGATGAACCTGGTAGTCGAGCTGTTGGCATGGGGGTGCGGACTTCCCCTTCTCACGGCAATCAGCGACGCGCCAAGGTCGTCCGCGCTGAACTTCTTCAACTTGGTTGTCGCACCACGAGGTGTCCGAGCCGATTCCAGCTGGGCAATCCTTGAAAGCGCCCTCGCCGAGTCCGTCTTGCCCCGCGTGCTCGATCGAGACGAGGTGTACCAAGTCCTGGCCGCGACCGTCCGTCAGTCCGCGGACTTGCCGTTGGCCCGATAGGTCCGCACGTTCCCCGCCGAGAACTCTCGAACGACCGTCCATCCGTGGCCAATCTGCCACTCACCCTCTTTCGGTCGGCGGCCCGCGTGCCCTTTGTCGAGATGATCGAGCTCCGCTCCCAGGTAGTCGCCATGGGTCTCCCCATCCGGCACCCATGTGCCATCGGAGAGGAGTTGACACAGCAGGGGGAGGCCACTGGGTTTCCCCCTCCAGCGGACCGCCAGAAACGGCTTCCGTATCGAAGAATCCGATAACACGAGATCCCTCAGCCCGAGGTAGGATTCACGATCCCGAGAATTCTCGCGCGGGGGCGGTTCGAGTTTGGCTTTCCGCTTTTCGAGCGACCGGAACAGCTCGAGCCAGTCTTTCTTCGTCATGTCCTGCCGTTCCCAGGGGGAGGTGGGACGAGCCTCGGCCGCTGCGTCTCCTTGGGCGCCGGATTCGTGTGCCCGCTGGCTATTGATCGGGATGAGGTCGTACGTCGACGCGTCGTCCGGGTTCTTCGGAGGCATCACCCTGATGACCAACGCGTTCATCCCCGGGTGGAACCGGTGTTCGATCACGGTGAGGGACCCTGGGCCGTCCTGGCGAAAGAGCGCTGACACGGTACTGTTCACTTCCGCGGAGCCGTTCCGCCGGGCAGCCTCGCTCGGATGCTCCAGGGGGAGCGGTTGGTCGCCGTCGCGGGCGCTCGCGGCGAGGTCGTCGAGATACGCCTGGGCAACCTGCTGTGTCAAGCGGGGTCGCCTTGAACCCAGTGCGAACTGCACCTTGCCCGCCACCTTTGCCGAGCCACGAAAGAGGCCGGTGAACCCGGCGCGGAGAAAGGTAGCGGTGCCGGCCGCCCGTACGCACTCATTGACTAGGTTTACCAACCGGGTGGAAAGCTTCCGGCTCAACCGGCCTCCAGGGACCCTCGACTCGTGGAAAATCCCACCCCACCGGACGGGCATGTACTCCACCCAACTCACGTCCGATGGGCTCTTCCGATACCAGTCAAGCGTCTTGTTGCGCAGGATTGCGCCCACAAGGATCGGGTCCTCGGTTTCGGCGCTGACGCGCGGGAGCAATGCCTCCACCGTCCGCACGACCTCGCGCAAGAGCCGCTTCTCCGTGCGGGCTTCCACCAGCAACGCGTGCGAGTCGACCATGTTGATCGACTCGAGGTCGAACCCCTCCTCTGGGTTCATCTGAAGGAACGCCACGAGTTCACTCGGTTCCAGGACTGTGCCTCGCCCGATGATGGCGTTCCCTGTGGTGCTACCTGCCCCCTTCCTGTCTTCCTCTTGCGTGGGTGATACAAGAGCAAAGAGCACCGCTGATGGAAGAAAGGGGATGACCCACATTGCGCCGTCGGGAAACGCTCACCGGTTTCGATAAACCCGTCGGCGGCAATTATCGTCCGTGATAGGCGTCTCCCCGTTCCCTTGTCTCTATCCAGGTCGCCTCAGGCCGGAATCACTGGGAACAAAGCCCCTCGGATCGAACGTTTCGTGGGTCGGCTTTGCACTGTCATCGCGGGGGCACGGCGTTGCGATAACCGGGACCGAACTCGAGTTCAAATAGCGTCCCGCGGTTGGGATCCGATCGCCCCTAGAGGTGCCCGCCATGCGCTATTTCGAGAACATTCTGGAGACAATCGGCAACACACCGCTCGTCCGGCTCCCGAAGATTGCGAAGGACGCGAGGTGTCTCTTCCTCGCGAAACTCGAGATGTCCAACCCCGGCGGGAGCGTGAAGGACCGAATCGCCCTTGCGATGATCGAAGATGCGGAGCGGCAGGGGCGGCTGA
This sequence comes from uncultured Methanomassiliicoccales archaeon, assembly GCA_964407185.1. Lineage (GTDB taxonomy): Archaea > Thermoplasmatota > Thermoplasmata > RBG-16-68-12 > RBG-16-68-12 > EA-19. Next base: position 14,578 of record CAYOUM010000008.1, read on the forward strand.
AGCCCGGCGGCACGATCATCGAGCCGACGAGCGGGAATACAGGGATGGGCCTCGCGATGGTCGCCGCAATCCGTGGCTACCGGGCGATCTTCACGATTCCAGACAAGATGAGCCGGGAGAAGATCGACATGCTGAAAGCGTTCGGTGCAAGGGTCGTCGTGACGCCGACGGCCGTCCCCCCGGACCACCCGGACTCATACTACCAAGTCGCACAACGCCTCCACATGGAGACACCGAACTCGATCCTGCCGAACCAGTATCGGAACCAGAAGAACCCCGAGGCCCACTATCGGACGACGGGGCCCGAAATTTGGCGGGACACAGACGGCAAAGTGACGCACTTCGTGTGCGGCATGGGAACAGGCGGCACGATCAGCGGCGCGGGGAAATTCCTAAAGGAGAAAAACCCACGGATCAGGGTCATCGGAGTCGATCCGCTCGGATCGATCCTCAAAGATTACTTCTACACGAAGCAGCGGGTGAAGAGCCACACGTACAAGATTGAGGGCATCGGGGAGGACTTCATCCCGGAGACGACCTGGTTCGAATACGTCGACGAGATCATCAAGGCCGGGGACAAGGAGGCATTCCGGATGGCCCGTCGACTCGCGCGAGAGGAGGGCATCCTGGCGGGCAGTTCCGCGGGCGCGGCCCTCGTCGCGGCCCTCAAGGTCGCGGAGGACCTGCGGCCCGAGGATGTTCTCGTCGTCCTCCTACCGGACACAGGAGCCCGGTACCTGTCCAAGGCACACAACGAGGAGTGGCTCCGAGAAATGGGATTTCTCGAGGAAGCCGTCGCGCCTCTCATGCAGATTCTGCGGCGGAAGGAGCAGGTCCTACCGGGCATCGTTTCAATCGAGGCGGGCGCGACGGTCCGGGAGGCCGTGGACCGGATGCGAAGCTACGACATTTCGCAAATGCCGGTCCTCGATCAAGGGAGACTCATCGGGAGCGTTCACGAGGACGACGTGATGCGGAGACTTGTCGAGGACGCGCGCGTGAATGAGGCGCCGGTCCGGACCGTGATGCGGGAGCCGTTCCCCCTCGTCGACCCGGGGGCGGACCTAGACACGGTCTACAAGCTACTCCTCCGTGGCAATTCCGCTGTCCTCGTGGGGGCCGAGCAGAAACTCGAGGGAATCGTCACGAGGATCGACGTGATCGAGTACCTTTCGGGGCGCGCCTAGAATCTGGCTCGTCCCTTGGACCGGGACGCGAAGTGGAGCCCGACTCGCCTAGGTCGCGGGCGCTCGTCTCGCAGCCCACCACGCGGTAACGTAGCCGACCCCGCCGATAAAGAACGCGAGTAAGGTGACCGCCATCAGCGCCGCAATCGGTACGACGAGGGGGCCGAGAATGTTCGTGTGGACATCCCCCGCGGTCAGGGCGCCACCGCCGACACTCGTCGGCAGAAGCGCTGCTCCGCCCGCGTATCCTCCCCATGCCGTGAGCAGTGCCGCCGCAGATCCTGCGACGCCCCCAACAGCGAGATGGACCCACGCCGCAGCGTTTCGCCATCCCTTGTACGGCTTCCCCAAGGTGACCTCGAGGTGCTGATAGAAAAGTGCGCTCACCGCAATCCCGAGGACACCGACGAGGGCGTAGCCGATGAGGCCGACGAAAAACCAAGTTCCCGCGCCGCCCGCCGCAATGATTCGGGATGCCGCGGGAACACCGAACACGGCAAGGTACAGCAGGTACGCCATCAACGCGAACGCGAAGCCACCTTGCACAACCGATGCCGCAAGAAACCGTCCAGCCCATTTGCTCTGCTCAGCCATCGAACCCCCTCCGGACTTCGGCGGAGCAACATAAGGGCTCGATATAACCCTGACCTCTATACCGCGAGGACGCCCGCGAGGTCGCTTTTTCTCAAGCAATCTGGCACCAACACTCGCGCGACTCGTCAAAGGGGCCCATAGCTAGGCGTCCACATCCGCGGCCAGTAATCGTTGCGACAGTCGCCCTTGCAGGTTCCCCCACCGATCGCAACGCCAACGCTTTTACCGCTACGGACCTTAGCCCGACAGGGGACCTCGATGCGATTTGCAACGAAAGCGATCCACGTCGGCCAAGAGCCCGAC